>CAZSBW010000260.1:0-4908 GCA_964604815.1 uncultured Salinivenus sp.
GATCGGTGCCGGACGGCAAAGCCTCGGAGGGATCAGTGCCGGAAGGGGCAGCCTCGAAGGGATCGGTGTCGAAGGGGGCAGTTTCGAAGGAGTCGGTGTCGAAGGGGGGTGGGGGCCGCCCGTACACGGTAGAGGTAGAGGCGCGGTCGAGGGGGGGAGGGCCGAGCCGGGTGTGGATAGGGCTGCGGGAGGAGGCGCGGGCCGGCCGGGACGCGCTGGACTTCGCGCAGGCCCCGCCGATCGGGGATGGGCTTCGGCTGTCGGTAGAGGAGGAGGTAGAGGGGCGGTCGGTGGCGCACGCGGGGAGTTTCAAGCCGCCGGAGGGGGAGGGGCAGGCCTGGACGCTGCGGGTGTCGAACGGGGCCGGGTCAGGGAGCGGTTCGGGGACCGGTTCGGGGAGCGGGGCCGATGAGGTACGGATTCGTCTTCGGGAGGAGGGGAGCCTGCCGGAGGGGTACCGTCGCTACGTGCTGGACCTGGGGACCGAGCGTCGGGTGGCGCCGGGGCAGCGCCTGGAGGTGGGGTCGGGGGAGGAGCGTCGGTTGAAGGTGATCGTCGGGACCGAGGAGTACGCGCGGAAGGAAAGCGGGACGATCGAGCTGGAGACGTTCACAGACGAGCTGCGGGGCAACTACCCGAATCCGTTCGGGGAGGAGACGGTGATTGCCTACACGCTAGCGGAGGAGCGGGAGGTGACCCTACGGGTGTACAACGTGTTGGGCCAGCGGGTGCGGACCCTGGAGGCGGGGAAGAGGGAGGCGGGGCTGCACCGGATTCGGTGGTCGGGGGAGAACCGGTACGGGACGCCGGTGGGGAGCGGGGTGTACTTTTACCGGATTGAGGCGGGGGACTTTACCGAGACCCGGAAGATGGTGCTGGTGCGGTAGCGCACCGGGTACGGGAGCGGGCCTGGTACGGTAGCGGGCAGCGGGAGCCCACCGGGACGGAAAGCCACCCGGGACGGGGGCAAATCCGACCCGCTGGGAGAACTCGCATGGTGGAAGACCGCTTGGCTCGGACGGAGGAAACCGACTCGTCTGTGCGTGTTCGGTCTCTACTTTCCTTTTTTAGGATAGGAGGAGACCGTCATCTCGAAAAGATCCGACAGGTCAAGGCTGAGGAAGCATTTCGTTCGTCGATTGTGTTCGGTCGGATGCGTTCGGCTCCGATGAGGTTGGAGAGTGGCCTGGCCGGATGGGACGTGAACGCCGGCGGGAGGTGCCTTGCCTGCAACGACCTTGTGGTCCGGTGCCGTCTCATACCGTTTGCGACCCTTCATTGTGCACTTTTCTCGTGGTGCTGGATCGGCCCTTTTCGCTGATATTGACCTGTGACGTGGATGTGGGGACGCATCGCCATGCGTCCCTAGTGTGCCCAGCATGGGCTGTATCTTGCAAATTGAAACGTATTTGCCAGAGCTGATGAGAGCAACTGTAGCCGAACCGCAAGGCCGATGTCGCGAGGCAGAGACGGAAGGAAGCGGAAGACAGCCCCTCGACTGTAGGAACACGAACGGGCAGCGAGTCCCGAAAGCATTCGGGAGAGCCAGCTAGGAATGGCGAAGCCCAATCCTCATCAAAGCACGCCAGGTAGAGCCAGGGAGCCCGAGGGAACAGATGCAGTCCTTACCTGGGGAGGTCTCGGCGAGGAAAGTCGCCGAGAAGTCAGCAGAGGTCATAGTATCTCGGAGGAAACTCGGCAAGCTGAGGAGGATCGAGAGAAGGACCGAAGGGTCACAGCAAAAGCTAGAGGAGGAATCCCGAAGGCCTTCGGGAAGCACAAAATGGGATCCGGAGTGGCAAGAGCCAACATCTTCGACGCTGAGAAGTGCAGCTTCAGGGCCGAGACGGTCTTGGAGATCTGAAATCTCCTTCCTCACAGGGAGAATGTGGTTTCCCTGTCTGTGCACGAATCAGTAAGGAGGGTACGCGACCTGCCCAACTCGCCCTCTCTACCCAGCCCTATTCGCTCCAATTCTGTTGTCGCACCGGAATTTCACAAATTAGTTTGCAATACAAACCAGTTTACCGGAAACACCTCCACAGAACGTTTTTAATGGTATTGCGCGTTCGGCAAGTGTCCGCAAAGACCTGACTTCTCATGCCTGATCTTCCCCCAAGCGGATCCGATTCTCCTGCGCCTCGTCCCCCTGAACAGGTTCAGTTCTTCACCCGGCACTACCACCTGCTGAAAGGCCTCTGTTATGCCCCGGTCGGGGGCCTCCTCCTGATCGGCGTCCTCGGGATGCTTCTCGTTCGCCCCGGCTGGATGGCGACCGACGGCATCCCGCACCTTCTTGCGGTGGGCCTTCTCGGGGCTGCGGTCCCCTGGATGTGGTACATGCACCGTCGCTACGAGGCGGCCTACGGGCGCGTCCGCCAGTCGGAGGGACGAAGCGATGGCCTCATTGGGCAGCCGTCTCCGTCCCTGCTGGCCTTCGGGGGCCTCCTCCTCTTCGGACTGTGCTGGTTGACGGTCGTTATGCTGTACGTTCCCCAGCACACGCCATTCGAGGACAACCACTACCCCGTCATCATGGTGGGATGGCTCCTGCTTCTCGGCGGGTTGCGCGCGCCCTTCGCCCGACTGCGCTGGGTCTACGGGCTCTCGGGCGTTCTTCTCTTCGGGGCCACGCTCCTGCCCTTCGCGACCGAACACGTGATTCTTGTTCAGGCCCTAAACTACGGCCTCCTCGGAGCCGTTGTCGCGGGGGTGGGCGTCTATAACCATCGCTTGCTCGTCGACACGCTCGGTCCGGTGACGGCCGGGGAGGGGGACGCCCGATGAGTGAGAACGACGACGTACCGTTCGAACGCCTCGCTGAGCTGGACAAGCTCATCCACGAGCCGGCTCGCCTCTCCATCCTCACCGCGCTCTCCTCGTGCGGGCAGGCCGACTTCCCATTCCTCCGCCGACTGACGGGCCTCACGAAGGGAAACCTGTCGAGCCACCTGTCGCGTCTGGAGGAGACTGGACTGGTGGAGGTAGAAAAGCGCTTTGAAGACAAAACGCCGGTGACCACGGTGCGGCTCAGCGAGACCGGACACCGCACCATTGCCCAGTACTGGGACGAACTCCAGGCCCTCCGAGAAGACGCCGACCAATGGGACGCGTCGGATTCAGGGGCGGAAGACTGATTCCCGCCTCCATTCTCTGCTCGGGGCTTCTCGCTCGTCCTGTGCTTTCCGGTTCTCTCGCCGGAAGATGTCACGGCACCGTCCACTTCGGCGGTGGACGGACGAACGGGCTCCGCCTCCCTCCCGAACTGTGCTCCCCGACACGGCAATCGCATCAACACAGGAAGGACTTCCACTGTCGCTCCTGGAGATCTAGATCTCCAAACTTGCTTTGGAGCCTATCCGACCAACTGATTGGGCCTTTTGGTACAGTCGGATGGGCTCTGAGTCAAGCTCAGAGCGACGAAGGGGGGTGTTTCTATGAGCAGAGAGCGCCTTGAGCGGTATTTTCGGGGAAAGAGCATTTGATGCGATTGCCGTATGCTCCCCGAACCGAAGGAAACAGATCTCCCGCACAGGCATGCTTAGTGAAAACGCCTGCGGAGAAACGCATTGCCGTCCCTGCTCTCTGCACGGGGGACAGGGGAAATTTCCCTTTCCGAACAGTGATCGCAACACAGGATGACGGATCGGATCGAAACCGAGTGCGACGGCGAACGGGCGCTGGAAGACGATCTGCCGGACGAGGCGGTCGTGACCCCCACCGTACAGCTCCTCACAGGCTTTGCGGACGAGACGCGCCTCCGCATTCTGTGTCTGCTGCGAGGGCGAGAGGCCTGTGTCCACGAGATCGTTGAGGCGCTGGACATGAGCCAGTCGGCCGTGAGCCACCAGCTCCGCGTACTCCGCGACGCGCGGCTCGTGTCGCACCGGCGCGAGGGACGCCACGTCTACTACGGCCTTGCCGACGACCACGTGCGCGAGATGCTGGAGAACGCCCTCTCGCACGGGGCGGAGAACGCATAGCATGCTGCAGGCGCTGTCCCGCTGGAAGCGGAGCATTCTGATCGTCTCCGCCCTTCTGGCCGTCGGGCTCTTTGCGTCGCGGCACGTCGTCGGGCCGTTTTCGGGAAGAAGCGCTCCGGCCGGGCCGGTGGCCCCGACGGCGGCGGGCAATCACGTTGGGCAGCGCGCCGAGGTCTGCGGAACGGTCGCGGAGGTCGTTCAGGTCCAGGCCATCGGCGGCCAACCGACGTTCATCAACATGGGAGGCGAGCATCCCAATCAGCCCTTCACGGCGCTCATCTGGGCGGAGGATCGGACCCGCTGGGACCGAGCGCCGGAAGACCTCTACAGAAATCGATCAATCTGTGTCACGGGGACGGTCCAACGCCACGAGGGGGCGCCTCAGATTGTCGTGTCCTCCCCAACCCAGATTCAACTGCGTTGATTGGAGGCCGGCGAGAAAGACCCGTCAGGCAGAAACGAGCCGGAACACCCGGGCAGATTAATCCTTCAACAGATGAACACATGCTCATATGTAGTACAGATCGGAATTTGAGGAAGCATGTCCCCGACGAATCTCGTCTTTTTGGGAACGCTCGTTGCTGTGGTCGGACTGGACGCGACCCTTCTCTCGACCCTCGCGTTCTCGTCCGTTCGGGCCTGGCCTCCCCCGAGCCGAAATACGTGGCAGTACCAGCTCACCTGGACGCTCTTCACGCTCTCGTTCGTCGGTTTCCTTCTCGTGGGTGGGCTCGACGCCGGAAGCCTGGGACTGGGCCGATGGCTGGGCGAGGCGGGCACGCTCATCCTCGGCAGCACGCTGTTCATGGGCGGCACGACGATAGCGAGCTACGCGATGGGCTATATCGGTCACCGCGCGGCCCTGGGGCTAGAAGCCGAACTGGTGACGGAAGGGCCGTTCGAGATCAGCCGCAATCCCGGCTAC
>CAZSBW010000261.1:0-4897 GCA_964604815.1 uncultured Salinivenus sp.
TGTATTCGTTGGGACGTGCCTCTCCCCTACCGATACTGGTCATGTCGAGCGACCGTAGGGAGTCGAGAAATCTCTCCGGGCATGCCAGAATCGTTCGAGATTGCTTCCTCCGGAGAGATGTCTCCACTTCGGTCGACGTGACACGCAATTCTCGGGGAACTGCCCTCCCAGTCCGCCGATGGTCATTTCGAGCGAGGGCCGGCGGTCATGCTGCCTGCAGCACGAGTACGTTCAGAGTGACTGCCGTCCGCCGACCGCGGTCCGCCGTCCCCAGAAGATACAGCTCCGCCACGTCAGTCCCATGTCGGCATTCAGAGACTGCTGATTCGGAGTACACAGATTTGCAATTCCCGCCCGACCATCCGGTCACACACGCGCCCCCTCGCACCCCCAAATGGAACGGAGCGCCCAGACGCCCAGTCGGGCAGCGCTCATCGCAGACCATCGCTCCCCCTTCGCCCACTCTCCCATTCGCCCATTCCCCACACGCTGCTAGCTCCCGTTCCACCACGCCCGCACCCGGTCGGCAACGGACCGCGGGGCACCGTTCGTGCCGTTGCGGTAGGAGTCGAGCGCTTCGTCGTCGTACTGCCCGTATCCGTAGCCATAGCCGTACCCGTACCCCCCGCCATAGCCGTAGCCGTACCCATAGCCATACCCGTAGCCGGCCCGCTGCTGGTCGGGGCGGAAGCGGTTGAGGACGACCCCGAGGCGGGGAACGTTGACCTCGTCGAACTGCGACGAGATTTGCTTGAGCGCCGGGCCGTCGGTCTCGTTGGCGGAGGCGACGACCAGCACCCCATCGGTGTGCGTGCCCAGCGTGAGCGCGTCGCTGAAGAAGAGGACGGGCGTCGCGTCCACGATGACGAGGTCGAACGCCTGCTCCATCGTGGCCAGGAGGCGCCGCATGCGCTGCGCGCCCAGCTGCTCGGACGGGTTGGGCACCTTCTCCCCACTCGGGAGCACGCGCAGATCCTCCGCCGGATTCGACAGGTCTGAGGGATCGGGCGGGTCGTAGAGGGCCTCCGTGAGGCCCGGCGAGCGCGGCAGGTCGAGGTACTTGTGCACCTTCGGGTCCCGCAGGTCCGCGTCCACCAGGAGCGTCTCTTGGCCCGCCTGGGCCTGGGCAAGGGCCAGGTTCGTGGCCATCGTCGTCTTGCCCTCCCGCTTCTTGCCCGGGCTCGTCACGACCATCGAGCGCAGGTCCGTGTCCGGCTGAGCAAAGCGCAGGTTCGTGCGGAGCCGGCGGAACGACTCCGCGGCGGCGGACATGGGGCTCGTGAGCATGATGAGGGACGTCTGGATCTCGCGCCCGTCGATCTCGGTCGTGTCGCTTCCGTCAAACTCGGACTCGATCATTGGGTCCATCGACGGGATGACCCCCACCACGTGCTCGCCGAGGGCCTCCAGGTCCGCGGGCCCGCGGATGTACGTGTCGAGCCGCTCGCGGAGGACCACGAGGCCGCCGCCCAGGAGGAGCCCGAGCAGGACGCCGAGGATCAGGTTGCGCTGCGTGTTTGGCGAGATGGGCCGCCCGGGAATCCCGGCGCTGCGGATGCGCTCCGCGAAGCCGACCTCCTCCTCGATCGACATGCGCGTCTCCTGCAGCCGCTGCTGGATAAAGCTTCGGGTCTGCTCCAGCGACTGCTTCTGCCTTTTCAGGTCCGCCAGCTTGATCGACTTGGGCGGCAGGTTCTGGAGCCGAGACCGGTTCTCCTCGATCTGGCGCTCGATGGTGCTGATCTGCGCACGGAGGCCGTTGACCTTGATTTCCTGCTGGGCAATCTCGCGCTGCAACTGCACGACGTACGAGACGCCGCGCCCCCCGCCGCCGTCCTCGCCGCCCCCACCGGCGCCGATGCCGCCCGCGGCGAGCGTCTTGTCGACGTAGGCGCTTGCGAGGGAGTCGGCCTGCCGGTCGAGCCGCTCGGCCCGGCGCTGGAGCTGGCGCAGATTCTGGGCCCGGGGCGTGTCGGCCTCCGGGTCCAGGTTCGGGTTGCGCGTCTTCACGCGGTTGATCTCGGCGGCCACGGTGGCCTTCTCCTCCTGCACCTGCTTCAGCTCCGTCTGGATGCCGGAGGAGAGGCGCTCGGCGAGGCGCGGCCGGATGCGCTCCAGTTCGCTCTTCTTCGTATTGAGCGCAGACTCGGCCATGTCGAGCTCGATGCGCAGCTCGTCGTGCCGCCCCTCCAGTTGGGAGAGCTGCTGCACGAGGCGGCTCGACTCCTGATCGAGGCTCACCGCGTCCTCCTCCTGCATGTAGCTGGCGAGGGCCTGGTCGGCCTCGCTCAGGCGCCGGTCGAACTTCTCCGACTGCTCCTCGAGAAAGCTGCGCCGGGCCTGCATGCTCTCGCGGCTCTTCTCGCGGGTGCGGTCGATGTAGGCCGACGCGTACTGGTCCGCAATAAGGGCCGCCTCCGACGGGACAGAACTCTGGGCCGTAATCTCGATCGCGTCGACGTCTCGCCCGGACGACCGTGCCTGGACGCGCCCCTGCAGAAGCCCAGCCAGGGCCGCCTGCGAGCGGCGCTCACCGGTGACGGTGGTCAGGACCTCAAGCGGCTCGCCGGTGCGCGGGTGGGTCTGCATCGTGTCGAGCCGGTAGGCCACCTCTCGGGCGAGGGCCTCCGACTGGTTGAGGATCAGAATCTGGTTCGACAGGTTGCGCCGCTGCCCCCCAAACGCCGACATGCCCCCGCTTCGCCCCCCCGTGAGCGACGGCACGGCGCTCTGGCCCTGGCCGAGGTCCACCAGGAGCAGGGTGGAAGTCTTGTACTGCGGCGTTCGCGTGTAGGTGTAGAGCGCCACGGCGCCGACCACGAGCGCAAAGACGGTCAGGAGAACCCACTTGCCGCCCCAGAGCGTACCGAGGAGCGCCCGGAGCCGGTCGACGCCGGTGGGGCCGTCGGCCCCGGTGTCGTACAGGTTCGATCCGCCGCTGTCTGCGGGAGGGCCGTTGCCGGGATGGCCGTCGCCGGCGTATTGGAAGGAAGAATCTGGAGGCATGGGAGATGATCGGTCTGTGGCGCCGAGCGGGTCCTATGTGAAGTGCGCGTTTCCCCGTCGGTGTTAGAGGGGGAACTGCGACCCATCGCGAGTGATCCTGGGTCCCGCGCGTGCGGCGGAACAGAAACTCCAACAAAAACTCAAGGCATTCCGCCGCACAATGTCAATTCCTGAAGCGGAGGATGCGGAGCACGAGGAGGGTGAAGGAAAGCAGCGTCGAGGTAATCGAAAGGCCGTCCCGCCAGGTAAACGAGGAGGGCTGGACGGTTTCGATCACGACGATGTCGTCTTCGCGGAGCTGGGGCGCCTCCACCTTCCCCTGCAGCACCTGCTGCGCGCGGGTCTCCAACAGCGGCTCCTCCCGCGACTGGTCGGGGCGGTAGAGCCGCACGGTAATGCGGGGCCGCTTCTGCCCTTCCTCGCGCTCGCCCCGGGCCACCCCGCCCGTCATGGTCAGGAGGCGGGCGAGGCTGGTGTTGTCCGGAATCTCGTAGATGCCGGCCTGCGCGGCCCCCCAGACGTACACCTGCACGGTCGCCTCCCCGGGCTGGGCGTAGTAGAAGTAGGCCGCGTTGGTCTTCGTCTCCTGAATGCGCCCGAACTCCTGGGCCTGCGCCGTCGGGGCCGCCCCTCCGATCACGGCTGCGGCCAGCAGCACTCCAACCACCGCGGGGAGACGCGTGTCCAATGAGATCATGCAGTCAAAACTGGCTGTGCAAAACGAGGCCCCGTGGCTTCTTTTCGGCGCCACAACAGAGTGGTGCGAATTTTGTACCGTGTTTGAAGGTGAACGGCAGCGGCCGCACACGCAAGGCGATGCGCCGTATTGGCCGTATCTTTACGCACTGCGGGCCCGGATCCTCGTGTGCCCAACGTCGTTTCTCGTACGCAAAGTTGCCTTTCTTTTGCGGCCTTAGAATCTTCATGTCGTCGTCCACGCGATCCGTTCTTCTGTTTCTCGGCAAAATGCTCGGGGCCTACCTGGCGTGGTACGCCCTCTACGACCTGTGGCTGCTGCCGGACGGGCGGCTCGACGCCTGGATTTCCCATAGCGTGGCGGACCTGAGCGGCGGCTTGCTCGCCCTGCTGGGGATCGACCCAATGGTGCAGGCCCGCACCGTGGCCCTGCCGGGCGTCCCCGGCGTGCGGATTGCGGACGGCTGCAACGGACTCTCGACCATCGGCCTGTTCGTGGGGTTTGTGCTGGCGTACCCGGGCCGGTGGACGCGCCGGCTGGTCTTCCTGCCGCTGGGCATGGCGGCGATCTACGCTACCAACGTGGGCCGCATTGCTGTGATGGCGGTCGTCCAAAAATACTGGTCCGCGGCGTTCCAGCCGCTGCACGGATTCGGCCTCACGGCCATCTTTTACGTCGTCGTCTTTGCCCTGTGGGTGCTGTGGGCAAACTACGGCGGGGCACCGCGGTCGGCCGATGACGACAGCGAGTCGGACGCCGCACCGGAGCCGGCGATGGCGTGAATGCCCCCGCCTCCTCCGTCTTCTTTTCCGGCGTTTCTTCACGTCCCGATGGTCCGCGCCCTCGCCGTTCGCGCCTTGCTCGTCGCGGTCCTCCTGGGCGGGTATTTCTACGCGTGGCGCCCCTACGGCCGCACGGCGGCGGTTCGCTCGGTGGCCATTCCTGTTCTGCGGGCCACGGCCGGCGGGGCGCCGAACGGGTGGACCGTCCAGGCCCGCCCGGGCGGGCACCGGCTGACCCTGCGTGCCCCAAGTGGTGACCGATCGTATGGCTGGACCGCCCCGGCTGGCACGCGGTTCTTGCTGCCGGCCCTCGGGGTGGCCCTCGTGGCCCCACGCCACCTCTACTGGCTGGGCCTCTGGGGCGGCCACGTGGCCCTCGGGGCGCTGGGATTGGGGTTTCTCTGTCTGGGGA
>CAZSBW010000262.1:0-4897 GCA_964604815.1 uncultured Salinivenus sp.
CATGAGCGTCGACTTGCCGGAGCCGGACGGCCCCATGACGGCGACGTACTCGCCCTCCTCAATGGAGAGCGTCACGCCGTCGAGGGCCCATACCTCCTGGGTGCCCATCATATACCGCTTCGCCAGGTCCTCCACTTCAATGAGATGATGGTCGCCCTCTGCGGACGCCGATCCATTCGTGCCGGAATTCAACATGTTAACTGCAAACGTCTGATTGAAGAACCACGCGAGCCGGAGTGGAACGGAGGCGTCCCCCCCCATCCATCCTTCCATACTTCCACACTTCCACACATCCACACTTCCATACCTCCACACGCACCCCCCTTACTGCGACGCCGCGACGACCTGACTGCTCCCTTTGGCCTTGCCGGACGACGTTTTGATCTTCGTGCCCGACTCCAGTTCGCGGCTTACGGCGCTGTACGGCCCCGTGATGATGCGCTCCCCGCCCTCCAGGCCGGCTCGAACCTCCATGTGCGTCTCGCCGGTGATGCCCGTGGTCACCTCCACCATGCGAGCCGTGTCGGCCTCGGCCACGAACACAACCCGCCGCAGGTCCTCGTCCGTCGGGTCTGGCTGGTCGGCGCTATCGGCCTCCGACTTTGGGCCCACCTCGTTGAAGTCGCGGACGGTGACTGCCTGAATCGGCACGGCAACGGCGTTTTTCGCGGTTTCGGTGTAGATGTCGACCGATCCGCTCATGCCGGGCCGGAGCACCGGTCCGCTCGTCGGCTCAGCGGGCACCTCCGGGCGCGTAACTCCGCCCTCTGCGTTGCCGGCCAGCCCGGTGTTGGGGTCGTCGAGCACGCGAATCGTCACCGGAAAGTTGGTGACCTCATTCTGGCTGCCCTGATTCTGGATGCGAGCCGAGTTGGCGATCTCCGTGACCTTGCCCTGGAAGGAGCGATCGGGGTACGCGTCGAATTCGATGCCGGCCGTATCGCCGTTGGTGACGTTCACCACGTCACTTTCATTGACGTCCACCTCCAGCTCCATGCGGTCGAGCCGGGCAATGTTCATCATGTTCGTTCCGGACCGCTGGCGCGTGCCCACCACGCGTTCTCCCTTTTCCACGTCGAGCTTGCTAATGGTCCCGCTCATCGGGGCGTAGAGGCGCGTCTTCTGAAGCTGCTCGCGCTGGTCCCTCAGGCTGGCCTTGGCGCTCTCAACTCGAAAGCGCGCGGACTGGAGCCGAGCCACGGCCTGCCTGTACGAGGACTCCGCATTCTGAAGCTCGCTCTCTGAAATGACCTCCTTCTCGTACAGCTTCTTCTTGCGCTCGTAGGTGCGGCGGGCCTGCACCGAGTCGGCTCGGCGCTCGGCGAGAGTGGCCTGCGCCTCGGACACCTGCGCCTCCTGCCGCTCCACCTGCGCCCGATAGTCGTCCGGCTTCAGTCGCGCGAGGAGGTCCCCCTTCTGTACCACGTCGCCCTCCTGCACCGGGAGCGCAATGATCTCGCCGGATACGTCCGGGCTGATGGTAACCTCCACCTCCGGTTGGGCTCGCCCAAAAGCCGTCACGACCTGTGTGATCGTGCGACGCTCGACAGGTTCGACGTCGACGGTGCGGCCGGGATCCTCCCCCCCGATCCAGCCCATTCCCCACCCGATGCCCCCGAGAACGAGGAGGACAGCGAGGAGGCCTCCTCCCCAGTACAGAATGCGACGAGACGTGCTTGTTGACGATGCCATGGCTACAGTCGGACGTGATTCATAGGAAACGAGTCCATTCGAGTATGGAAGTGTGCAGGCATGAAGGGGGACGTATTTCTTCCACACATCCAGACGTCCATCCATCCACACCTCCACGGAGGTTACCGGGCGTCCTGCTGCCCAATGAGGGGTTCGCCGGGGTCGAGCCGGCCAGTGTGATAGTCAATCTTCTTCTTCTGACGGATCAGGTTGTAGCGAGCGCGCACTTGCTGGCTCGCTGCGTCAATGAAGTCCCGCCGTGCGTTCTGGAGCTCCACAATTGAGGCCGACCCGAGGTTGTAGCGCTCCCGGGCCGAGGCGCGGGCCTGCTCGGCGGCGCGCAGGCGCTTGTTGGCCGCCTCCAGCTGCTGCACGGCGTTCCGGTAGTCGAGGTAGGCCTGCCGCACCTGCAGCGAGACCTGCTGACGCTGGTCCTCAAGTCGGTACTTTGCATTCTGGGCCTGGACCTGCGCCTGCTCAACCTGCGTGCTGCGCTGGAAGCGGTCGAAGATCGGGATGCTCAGAGAAAGCGTCAGGCCCCCGCCCCGATTGTTGTCGAGCTGCTCGGAGAAACTGGGATTAAGGAACTGGCCTGGATTGTCGGGATCCGGGATGCGTCCCCGACTCGTCCAATCCGAACCGTAGCTCCCACTCAGGGTCAGACGCGGATAGTAAGAGGACTGTGCCGCGGTAATGCTGCGCTCGGCGGCGCGTCGTTCGGCCTCGGTCGCACGCAGATCGAGCCGGTTCTCGAATGCCTCGCCCATCAGGACCGACACGTCGTAGGTATTCGTATCGAGCGTATCAGCTGCGAGGGCCGGCGCCTCAAAACGATACGGCTTCCGTGGATTGAGTTGAAGGGTCTGGATGAGCCGCGTCATATTCACTTCTCGCTCCCGCTTTGCCTGAAGCAGGCGCTGCTCCGCCTCAGCCAAATTAGCCTCCTCCTGATACCGGTCCGAGACCGGTCGCGACCCAGCATCGACGAACTCCTCAATCTGCCGCAGCTGCTGCCGGCGGGCCTCCACCTCCTCCCGGCGCACACGGACGAGTTCGCGGCTTTCGATCAGGGAAATATACCGGTCCATGACTCGAAAGACGACCTCCCGCCGCGTCCGCTTCAAGCTGGTCCTGTCGGCCTCTGCTTGGTCGCGAGCCTGATTGAGCGAGGCGACGTTTTCGAACCCGTTGAAAAGCGTCACGCTGGACCGCCCATTCAAGTTGAAGAAGTCCGTGGATTCCGTCGTGAAATTACCGGTCACTTGGCTAAAATTGCGCCCGATGCGTCGCGTTACGTCCGTCGTGATCCTGAAGTCCGGGGCAAAGTCCATCCACTCGGACCGGACCTCGGTGTTGGCCTGGCGGGCACTCGCCTGCGCCCGCTTGATGTCGGTGTTCTGGTCGAGGGCCGTGCGGACGGCCTCCTCAAACGTAATCTGAGTCGTGTCCGTCATGGACGGAGCAGTCTGCTGCGCGGCGACCGGCTGTGCGCCGAGCAGTGCAATTCCGAAAAGACAGCCGATCACGACGAGGAGTTGAGGCCGGAACGGGAAAGCAGAGACGCGTCGGAGCATCGTACAGCGTGCAGTTGATGAGAGAAAAAACGTCAACGAAATTCGTTACTCGTACCGGAGCGAATCAATGGGATCGAGGCGAGCGGCCTTGTAGGCGGGATAGCCCCCAAAGATCACGGCCAGCACAGTGACGCCGCCCACGGCGATGCCGGCCCACAGCCAGGGGAAAGACGGACTGATGTCCCAGTACAGGGCGGCGACGTTGCCCCCGAGCCCACCGAGGAAGATGCCGATCAGGCCGCCGATCTGGCACAGAATGACGGCTTCGACCAGGAACTGGCCGAGCACGTGCCGCCACTTCGCCCCCACAGCCTTGCGGATGCCAATCTCCTGGGTCCGTTCGGTGACGGAGACGAGCATGATGTTCATCACCCCCATGCCCGCCGCGAGAAGGGAAATGAGGCCCACGAGCGCCCCGCCCAGCGTAAGGTAGCTCGTAAACTGACTGAAGGTGCTCCGGAGAAAGTCGCGCATTTCGAGGTTGAACGTGTCCGGGGCGCCGGGGGCGACCTTGCGAATCACGCGCAGTTGATTTCGCACCTCGCCCCGGGCGTTCGAGAGCTGCTGGGCCGTTTGGGCCCGGATGCGGATTTCGTCCATGTTGCGCCCGGTGCCGCCATAGGTCGCGAACAGGTGCGAGATGGGCGTGTAGACGCGGGTGTTCGGGTTCCGAAACAGTCCCGGCTTCTCTGCCAGCACCCCAACCACCGTCAGTCGCACCCGGCCGATCCGCACTTCTTTGCCGATAGGACTGCTCACGGGAAACACGTCCTCGGCAACCTCGGACCCGAGAAGGGCGACTGGCCGTCCGTTTTGCACGTCCTGGGCGGTAAGGGGCCGCCCGTTCCCCATCTCGTAGCCGAAGTTGGTGAGAAAGGCCTCGTCGGTGCCGTAGAGGTTCACGTTGGGGTTCGTCTCGTGACGGTCCGATCGCACCTTCACGTTGTAATCGAATCCCTCGCTCACGCTCACGGTCAGGTCCGAATCCAGCCGGTCCTGGAGGCGCAGCACCTGCTTGTACGTGATGGGCGGGTGGTAGCGCTCGTCGTTCTGGTCGCTCACATAGTCGTACCGCTCGACCGAGAAGGTGGAGGCGGCGAGGCCCTGGATGGAGCTCTTGAAGTACAGGTCGATGACGTCCACGGCCGTTACCGACGCGATGACCGCAAATACGCCGATCACGATGCCCAGCAGCGTAAGCGCGGATCGCAGCTTGTTTGCGCGAAGCGCCTGTAGCGCCTCGCGAACGGCTTCGAAACTGCTCATGGGACGAGAAACGGTCGATTAGAGGAACAGAGGCATGCTCGCGAAAGGGCTACTCGTATCGCAGCGCCTCAATGGGATCGGCGTTGGCGGCCTGCCAGGCGGGCGCAATGCCAAACAGAATGCCAACCCCGACGCAGATGGCGAAGGCAAGAAGGACCGTTTGCACCGGAAGGGCGGCCGTGAACCCAATGGCCCGCACCCCCATCGCCCCCAGCGCCGACAGCCCGACCCCGATGATTCCCCCAATCAGGCACACAATGACGGCCTCGACGAGAAACTGGAGCAGAATGGTGTACTTCTTGGCCCCCACTGCCTTCCGGATGCCGATCTCCTTCGTCCGCTCCCGCACCGACACGAACATGATG
>CAZSBW010000263.1:0-4891 GCA_964604815.1 uncultured Salinivenus sp.
GTCGAGCACGAACTCCTCGTCGTGCGTGCCGTCGATGACCTCCTGGGCGGCCTCACTGATGAGGTCGGCGGTGTCGTCGTCGAGGAGGCCGAGGTCGCGGTTGGCCCTGGCGGCGGCCTGCTTCACGTGCCCGAGGGCCTCGATGAAGCGGCGGGCGAACTGGAGGTCGCTGATGGGAAAGTTTTCCTTGGCGCGTTGGGTTTGGGCGCCGTAGAGGGCGTCGGCGGGCACCTGAATCTCGCCGAGGGAGTCGCGTTCGGTGCGGACGTCGGTGGCCATGAGGGGAGAGGAAAGAGGTTCTGAAAAAGGAGCGTCGAAAAGGGAAACAAGATCGGCGTTGAGCCGGCAAACGTCAACGCAGTTCCTCGTCTCGCATCGTGTGGACTTCTTGAGAATGACTTTGCCGGAATGTATGTGAGGTTCTGGCTACCTATCACTTTGAGTTGCGGACGCTCCCAAAAATCCCTCAACTCGTCATCCCGCACCCCGATGCGGGATCTCTCTGGAGACAGAAGCGCTGTATTCGGGGAGATCCTGAGTCGAGCTCAGGATGACGTGCTTTTACTGGGGTTTTTGGGAGCTTTGGAGTCGGTGCAGACAAAAGTGATAGGTAGCTAATGTGAGGTTGGCGAATGTGCGTCGGCCCGTCTGCCCCGAATGAGGACGCAAGCACTCCTGCTCCAAGATACGATTGCCGTGGGGAGGGCGGTTGGGCTTGAACCTGTTCGGTTGCGGTTCGTAGTGAGGAGCGGTGGTTTTCTGCGGTCCCACCCCTGCGCCCATTTGCTCACACGACGAACGGGTCGTCATGGAAGTTGAGGTCATTCGCACCGTCGACGCGATGCAGGAGCACGCCGGCGCGGCCCGCGCCGAGGGATGCACGCTCGCGCTCGTGCCCACGCTCGGCGCCCTGCACGAGGGGCACCTCGCCTTGGTCCGGCGTGCGCTGGAGGAGGCCGATCACGTCACGGTGTCCGTCTTCGTCAATCCTACCCAGTTCGGCCCAGACGAGGACTACGAGGAGTATCCCCGCGACCTGGAGGGAGACAAGGAAAAGCTGGAGGCGCTGGGCGTGGACGTCCTCTTTGCGCCGTCCACGGAGGAGATGTATCCGTTCGCGAACGACGAGGCGCTTCCAGGTCCTCTCGCGTGGGTGGAGGTTGAGCGCCTCGACGAGCATTTGTGCGGGGCCTACCGCGAGGGGCACTTTCGGGGCGTTACGACCGTCGTCACCAAGCTCTTTCATGCCTGCAAGCCCGACATTGGCGTTTTCGGAAAGAAAGACGCCCAGCAGTACGTCATCATCCAGCGGCTGGTGGAGGACCTGCTGCTCGACATTGACATCGCCGGCGTGCCCACGGTCCGTGAGGCCGACGGGCTGGCGCAGTCCTCGCGCAACGACTACCTGGACGACGAGGAGCGGGAGCAGGCGACGGTGCTCTACGAGGCCGTTATGGCCGCGGAAGACGCCATTGAAGGGGGGGAACAGGACCCCGAGGCGGTTGTTCGAGCGATGGACGACGCGCTCTCGCAGGCCCCCGACGGCGACGTGGAGTACGCCGAGGTGGTGGACGCGAACACCCTTCAGCCCGTCGAACACCTCGTTCCGGGGCAGGAGGTGCTGGCCGCCGTGGCCGTGTACTTCGGGGAAACGCGCCTGATCGACAACGCCTTCGTCCAGGTGCCGGGCGCGTGACGCGTCGTCTTTCGCTTGCTCACTGCACGAATTCCAATCGCTGGCATCGAGATGACCATTACGATGTTGAAGGCCAAGCTCCACCGACTGCGCGTCACCCAGGCAGACCTCTACTACGAGGGGTCGATTACCGTCGACCAGGAGCTGCTCGACACCGCTGGGATCCTGCCCTACGAGAAGGTTCAGGTCGTCAACGTGAACAACGGCAATCGCCTCGAAACGTATACCATTCCCGGCGAGCCCGGTGACGGTACGGTGTGCCTCAACGGCCCCGCGGCCCGTCTGGCGGCCCCGGGCGATCAGGTCATCGTCATCTCGTACGCCGACCTCACGCCGAACGAGGCCCAGCAGCACAATCCCTGCGTCGTGATGGTCGAGGAGGACAACACTGTTTCTGAAACCCGCACCCTGGACGTAGGGCGAAGAGAGCGTCCCGAGATTGAGGAGGACAGCTGGGAGGACGTGCTCATTGCGTAGAGGCACACCGTGCTGGCGTGTCGGGGAAGGCGTCGTCCAATCGCGGGTTCGTCATTTCCATGCGAATCAGGGGTTGAGCCTTCTTCCTGCAGCGTCCCGAAAAATTCCACTCTTGGCACGTCTCCCGAATGCTTTCGGGATCAGGATCTTTTCGAATATTGGCGATTGCTCACGTCAAAAAGATCCCGCATCTGGGAAGCCACGCTTCCCTTGTGCGGAATGACGAAATTCGGAATTTTTCGGGACGCAAAGACAACCGAATTAGCTGTCTCGATTCAACTCCTGATTCGCATTTTCCGAATTGGGGTTCTGCTGTGGCGTCGTCCGGAAAAGGGATACGGCGACTGCCCGGACGCTGCTGTTCTCGGTCCTCATCCCACACGAAGGAACGCCCCGGCCTCGCCACTGGCGGGGCTTTTTTGTTTCGTGCCGGCGACCGATTCCGGCTATGCTCGCCCCTGAGGTGCGGGTTGCCGACTGTCGATTCAGTCGCCTCTTCGTGATTGCGGCCCCGCACATCGCCGAGGTGCGAGTACGACGATTTGGGGGCTGGCCCCTGATGCACGTGCAAGCCGCGGCGGGACGTACTGCCCGAAACGAAAGCCAGATGCGTCGGCCCGCGGACTACAGGTACGGAAGCATCAGGTAGGTCAGGTAGCCGAGAAAACCGACCAGGAGGATGAAGCCGCCGATCCGGGAGAGGCGATAGTCCGACCAGACGAGGGGAAGGAGAAGTCCGCAAAAGCCGAGCATGACGGGAAAGTCTATCATGATCGATCGTGGTTCAACCTCCAGAGGATCGAAGATGGAGATGGTGCCCACGACGAAGAGGACGTTCAGCATGTTGCTCCCCATCACGTTGCCCACGGACATGTCTGATTCGCTCTTGGCGGCGCTGACCAGTGAAGCGGCCAGTTCCGGGAGGCTGGTGCCGAGGGCCACGGCTGTGAGACCGATAATGCCCGTGGCGATGCCCAGGTGGTTCGCGATCTCGACGGCGCTGTCCACCATGAGGTGCGCTCCCAGGGCCAGCCCGATCATGCCGCCGGCCAGATACACGGTCTTCGTTAAGGCGGACATGTTCGGATCGGCGGTCTCCAGGTCGTCTTCGATCTGGTCAATGACGGCCGCCGTAGAGGTTTGGTGGGTTTCGTAGAGGAGATAACTGCCAAGTCCAATGAGGAGGAGCACCATGCCGATGCCGTCGAGCATTCCAATGCGGCCGTCCAGCGCCATCAGGTAGAAGAGGACCATTACCCCCAGCATGATGGGGTACTCGCGCTGCAAAATTTCGGGCGTAACGGTAAGGGGCAGGACGAGCGCGCTACACCCCAGGATGAGGGCGATGTTGGAGATGTTGGATCCGATGATGTTGCCGAGGGCGAGGGGCGACTCGCCGGCGATCACGGCAAAGAGGTTTACCAAAAACTCGGGCATGGACGTGCCGAGGGCGACAACGGTGAGGCCCACCACGACGGGCTTGATGCCGTACTGCAGCGCCACGCTGGAAGCCCCTTGCACGAGTCCCTCGGCCCCGAAGTAGAGGACGAGGAGGCCGGCGAAAAACAGGATTGAGGGCAGAAGCATCGGGCGACGTGCATCCGTCGTCGAGGGAGAAGCCAACCGGCGCTTTGCGCCGACGGGAGCGGAGAGCCGGACGGGACGTCCTCAACGGGTCCCGAGCAGGGCCTTCCCCCGGAACGAGCCCGGAAGAAGGGTGGAGAGGGCGGCGTGCTCGGGCGAATCGTCGTGTCGATCCATCCAAAGGTCCGTCTCAGGTGCAAGTTCCGCCAGGAGTTGCCGGCAGGCGCCGCAGGGCGTGCCTTCTGGATCTTCAGGGCAGGTGAGGAAGAGGCGGCGGACGGGGGCGGCATCGTAGGACTGAGCAGTGCCGAGGGCGTTGCGCTCGGCGCAGAGGATGCGCGCCCAGTCGGGATGCTCCACGTTCACACCCGGGAGGAGGCGACCGTCCTCCCCTTCCAGGACGGTGGCGACAGGAAAGTCGGAGGAGGGCACGTAGGCGTAATCGGTGAGGCGCCGCGTCTGCCGAAGGCCCTCCGCTTCGGTGTCGAGCGTGAGGTCGAGGAACGGATCGAGCCGCTCCGCCGGGGGAGGGAGGGAGCCATCATTGCCCGCCGAGCCCCGGATCCACGCGTCGGTGTCTCGCGCCTCGAATGGGCCGTGCGGCAGTTCCTCGACGTAAAGCCCTTCCTCTCGTCGGAAGGGACGAGAGAGGACGAAGGCGACCGCGTCGGCGGCACGGCCCGCAGCCACAGCGGTGGTGTAGGCGTTCAGCAGGGCGGGAAGGGTGAGCGAGTAGGAGGCGCTCTCGACCCGGACGCCCGGCACCCAGGTGCCGTCGGACAAAAGGATTGCGGCGGCGGTGGGCTGTTCCGAAAAGGGGACGTGGGCGCGGTCCGTGAGCGACTGCGCGCGGTCCCGGAGTGGAGCGAGGGCGACGGAACGGGGCACGATACGAACGCGGTGGTGCGCAGATTATGGAAAGGGACCGGGTCTATCCGTGGGGGGGCGGTAGGTTCCTCGGGGTATCCGGCGTGTTCGGGGAGTGAGACTCGTGCAGGCCGCCGAATCTATCGGCGCGTCGTCTCGTAGAGGGTTCCTGTCTGGACGTAGGCGTGCTCTCCACTGCCGGGGTGGCGGAATTGGTAGACGCAACGGACTTAAAATCCGTTGGGGCCTGTGCCCCGTGTGGGTTCG
>CAZSBW010000264.1:0-4871 GCA_964604815.1 uncultured Salinivenus sp.
ACCACCACTAACGGCTCCAAAGGCCGCTGTCCTGCCATTAGACGACCGGGCAAAATCGGAGGGCGATGCCGCTTGCTGTTTTTCGAGGCATGCCTGTACGAACCGACGGCATTGGCATCAACGGAGGGGTAGAGCTTCGGTTCGTGAAAAGATTCTGAGAACGGGACGCCCGCCGGATGATCTTGACGGGGGTGGAGACGGGCTCCGACGAGCGGGGCGGTGTTCGAGCGGAAGCGCCCACCATGCGCATGCTACATTCCGTACAGTCGGCTGGATTGACGAAGAGATCGCCGGCGGGGGACAACACAGGGTGGGACGGCTGGACAAGGAGCGTCACAGCGGCCGCCGCTCGGTCGGCATCACGAGGAGCGCCTCTACGACCACGTGCACGGGGGCCGTGAGGGCGTAGCGGATGGTGTCCGCAATGTTCTCGGACGCCATCATTTGCATCTCGTCGTGTCCCGCTTCCAGCATGGCGAGAATGTCTTCGTCGGTGATGGTGTGGGGCCGCTCCGTGTCCACGGCGCCGGGCTCGATGCACGTGACCCGAATGTTGTGCGACGGCGCCAGCTCGTTGCGCATCCGCTCCGACAGTGCGCGGACGAAGTACTCCGTGCCCGAATACACCGCGCTTCCGGGAAAGGGACGGCGGCCCGCCACGGACGAAAAAAGAACCGACCGATCCCTCGGTCGGGACCGGGCGTCGGTTTCGAAGACAGTCTTGTTGCCGTCAACGATGTGTTCCCTGCGTGCGTCGAAAAAGGCCACGGCGTTGATGTTTGAGCCGCTTCCCGGAGTCACGTACTCCCACGTGCCCTCCTCTCCATTCTCGAAGCTGAAGTACATCTTTCCGGAATCCCCGGCGACGTAGACGTTGGCGTCCCCGCTCTCTCCGGTCACCGACACGTCGTTGAAGTTGTTCGTCACGTCTATCGGTGCGGAACGGTCCTTTCTTGGCCCTGTGTCTAGCTACAGGGCTCCTCCCAACCGGCCAGTAGCCATGTCTGAAGATGCAGACGACCGGACGTTCCTGTGGCTGTGGACGTGGATCTTTGTGGCCGTCTCCTCGGCAGGGTACGCCATGGTCAATCTCATCACCTCGACGCCGGGGGAGGCTGCGGAACCGTTCGGCGTCCTCAGATACCTCGTCGAGGTGGTGCTTCCGATCGGAATGTGTGCCCTCGCCGCCTGGCTGGGATTTGAAGAGTGGCGCAGTGCCCAAAGCACGTCGTGACCGATCCCGTCGCGTGACGCGCTGGGTCCCCCGGTCGCCGACAATTTCTTTTCCTCATAGCGGCCATTTCGTCTCGAATTGCGTGAAACCCAGTTGGCATCATCGTAATGCTGGGAGCAGCCGGGCTTCGCTGTTTCGGACGCTCAAATCGATACGGCCGGAAGCGAGGCCCCCGTCAAAACGCCCGCTACTCCTCCTCCGCGTACACCTGGATCTCCCGGTCGTCGGTTTCCACTTCGATGGTGGGATCCCGAAACGAGCTGAGTACCTCCTTGAGGTCGGCCATCGGGTGTGTCTCTCCGCGGGCGACCAGCGTCCAGAAGGATGCGTCGACGTAGCGCGGGTCGAGGGCCGTCCGCCCGGTGGTAACGTCGACCTGAAGCGCGAGGCGCAGCTCGCCGGTTTCGGCGTCGGTGTAGGTGGTCGTGAAGAGCATTTCTTCGGTGCGGGTCGTCTCCACGACGAGATCGTCGGTTTCTTCGACCGTGAGGCTCTCGCCGACGGCCAGTTCGGCTTTGGGGTCTGGTTCAGACATGGGAGGGTTGGAAAACGAGAAGGACAGTTGTAGGGGGCGGAACCTGCGGATAGGCCGGCGGAACGCGGTCACGTCCACGCCCGGAGGCGTTCCAGTTCGTCGGCGAGGGCTCCGATCTCGGCCGGGGCGTGGGCGCCCCGGTCCGTGAGGAGACCGCCCGTGACGAGGTCGGCGGGCGTTTCGTCGAAGCGGGGAGCAGAGACCTGGAGGGACGCCGGGCCGTCGTACACCGCTTTCGGGTCGGCTTCTTCGGAGGAGGACGTGTCGTCCTCGACCGCGATCTTGTCGACGGCGCAGGCGGCGAAGAACGAGACGTTCGCGCGGCGGGCGGCGAGCGCGGCGCTCCGGGTGCCCACCTTGTTGACGACGGCGCCGGAGGGGCGAACCGTGTCGGCGCCTACGAGGACGGCGTCCACGTCGTCGGTTGCGAGCGTGGCGGCAACGGCCGCGTCGGGAATCAGAGTCACGTCGAGGTCCGCGTCGGCCAGCGTCTCGGCGACGCCGACGCCCTCCCGGCCCGGCTCCGAGGCGGCGACGACGACGGACGGGGCCGGATCGGCCTGCTGCAGTGCGGCAAGCACGGTGCCGGAACGCGAGAGGGTGAGCACGCGCCGGCCCGCGACCTGGTCGGCGGCGCGGCGGGCCGTCTCCGCGCCGGCGTCCACGGCGTGCCCGATGGCCTCGTGGGCGTTGACCTCGACGGTGGCGGGGGTCAGCTCCGGACGGCTCGTGTGCATCACACGGTGGATGCGGTTGCTGAGCGCCGCCATCGAGGGGCGGGCGTCCAGCAAGCGGTGCGCCATCTGCACGAGGCGGGCGCGGGCGTCCTCAATGTCGGAGGCGTCGGTGGTGGCGAGGAGGCCGGCCCGGTCGCGCAGCACCTCCAGCGCCCGGCGGGACAGATACGCCGAGCCGTGGGTCGTGTCGTCGGTAAGCTCCACGATGGAAGGGGCGACACGGCGGTACGAGGTCCAGAGCTCCGGGACGGTGTCGCGCCGGAGGAGGGCCGTAGGGGAGGCCCACTCCGCCTCGGCCGTCTCCCAGTTCGGGTCCACCGAACGAGTGTCGGTGTCGAACAGGAAGGGATGCACCTGCCAGCGGGTGTCTCTCTCCTCATCCGTAACCGGAAAGGACGGGCCTTCCCGCACCAGGGTCACGTTGTGCTCGGACAGGCCCGCTTCCTCCTCAATTTCGGCCAGAGCCGAGGCACGAGGATCGTCATTCTCCACGTGTCCGGCCACGGCACCCCATTGGCCGGAATACGAGCCGACGTCCTCGCTGCGGCGGAGGAGAAGCACGTCGCCTCGGTGGCGAAGAAAAACAGTGACGACGGGCGTGTCGGTCGGGTCGGGCATACTACAGCGGGTCGGTTGTGGGAAGCGCACCGATTGGAAAGGGGCCCCTTCCCACGCACCCGACCGTCGACCGATCCGGTGCCGAGACCGGAGCTTGGATTTTTATCCCTGGCTTGCTATTATTTAAGTAGTACTATTGAGATCGTTTTCCGCAACGTCATGAGTGATCGCCTTTCGAGCGTCCTTCTTTTCCTTGCGGTGTCGGTGGGAGGGGGGTGTGCGACAGTGCCGTCGAACGAGCCGAGACCGTCGTCACAGGAAACAGAAACGGCTGCCGAGCTGAAATCAGATTCTGCTCAGCGCCCTCGTTCGCAAGAGACGTTTTCAATTTCCGACGTGCGAACGGCTTACGTGAACGGGAACTACGAGGCCGTCGTCCATCAGGCGCGCGAGCGGCTGGCGGATTCGCTTTCCGAGACGAGTACCGTTCAGGTGCACGTGCTTCTCGGGCGGGCCCAGCAGGCGCGCGGGGACCACGAACGAGCCATCGAGGCCTTCCAAGCGGCTCGGACGACGGCGTTTGAGGCGGGCCAGTCGGTCGTCCGCATCGATCGGGCGCTCGGGGAAAGCTACGCTGCGCGCCACCGGTGGCCGGCGGCGGCCTCGGCGTTCCAGCGCGTCCTCGACGCTCGGCCCACCGATCGGGCCGCCCGACAGGCACTTGCCGAGGCCCATCGACACGCCCGAAACTGGCACGAGGCCAAACAGCAGTACACGCAGCTGGTTCGTCGGGACTCGTCGAATGGAAAATGGTGGGCGCGTCTTGCCAGTTGTGAGGTCGAACTCGGCGAGATCGGATCGGCCATTCAGCACTTCTCCCGGGCCCACGAGCTGCTCCCTCACTCTGCGGACGTAGCGCTGACCCTCAGCCGGTTCTACCGGGCCACCATGCAGCACGACGCGGCCCGGCAGGTGGTTGACACAACCCTTTCCCACCGCCCCGGCGACTCGCGACTGTGGCGTCGTCGGGCCGACCTCGCGTTCGAACGGAAAAACAACGACCGGGCGCGCCGCGCCTACGAGCGAGCCATTGCCACCGGTGATTCGTCGGCGACGGCCTACCGGCGGATTGGGCTCATCGACGTGCGGCGGCAGCAGTACGAACGGGCACTGTCGGCGCTCCACCGTTCCCTGCGGCGAGATTCGATCCACACACGAACGACGCTTTACCTGGGCCTCTCGTATTTGAAGCTCGACAGCTTGCAGCGCGCGTCGACCTATCTCCAGCGAACCATCGATCGGGAGGCGCAGGGGCCAATTACAAAAGCCTTCGTGAAGCGCGGGGCCTTACACGATCGGCGAGGGGACGTGCGCGCGTCGGTCCGGGCTTACAAGACGGCGCTCCGCCTGCAGCCGGAGCGGACCGACGTACACTTTCACCTCGCTACGGTGTACGACGAGTATTACAGGGAAAAGCAAACAGCGGCCCGGTACTATCGTCGATTTTTGCGGGCCTCGGATTCGACGCAAACGTCTCTCCGGGCGTACGCCCGGGATCGTCTCGAGACGCTGCGGACGACACTCCACATGCAGGAGAATCGCGTGCGACGGGACAGTGCACCGGACGAGTGAGGGACGTGCTGGGGCGTCGGATGCGGGAAGCGTGCGTCGTGCTGCGCCTGCTCCGCACACAAGTACGGACCCCTCTCTTTGCGAAAGCGGTGGACCACGCTCGATTTGCTGATGCGTCAATGGCTCTGCTGAAAAAAGGTCTTCGGGGTGCGGGGAAGGCCGGTTTGTGGCGGTT
>CAZSBW010000265.1:0-359 GCA_964604815.1 uncultured Salinivenus sp.
CATCGAGAAGCTCTCGAAGGCCATTCGCAGCACCCGTGCCGGCCTCAAGGACCCCGAGAAGCCCATCGGCTCCTTCATCTTCCTCGGCCCCACCGGCGTTGGGAAGACGGAACTGGCCAAGGTGACGACGGAGTACCTCTTCGATTCGCAAGATTCGCTCATCCGCATCGACATGAGCGAGTACATGGAGAAGTTTTCCGTGAGCCGCCTCGTGGGGGCCCCTCCGGGATACGTGGGCCACGAAGAAGGCGGCCAGCTTACGGAGAAGGTGCGGCGTCAGCCCTACTCGGTGATCCTGCTCGACGAGATTGAAAAGGCCCATCCGGACGTCTTCAACATCCTGCTTCAGGTGCTGGACG
>CAZSBW010000265.1:369-4866 GCA_964604815.1 uncultured Salinivenus sp.
AAGACGCGAAGGAGTTCCTCACGGATAAGGGCTTTGATCCGAAATACGGCGCCCGTCCCCTCCGCCGCGCCCTTCAGAAGTACGTGGAGGACCCGATGGCCGAGGACATTCTCCACGACGAGCTCGGTGAGGGCGACCGGGTTCTCATCACCCACGATGGCGAAGGGGAGGAGCTTTCCTTCGAGATACAGAAGGGCGAGGCGGAGATCGCCGACCCCGATGCGGAAGAGGAGTTCTCCTCGGAAACGAACGGCCAAACCACTGGGACAACGGATGCGACCCCGGACGGTGGGGTGGCTGAAGGCGGGTCCTCCGGAGGAACGGCTACCGCAACTGACAAAGACGAGTAATTCCTCCGCCTTGGTTCTCATGCATTCAGAAGCCCTCCGTCCTCCCCGGACGGAGGGCTTTTTTGTTACGTGGTGGGTTCGCTTCCCTGATCCTCCTCGGAGATCGCGTCCTCGCGGGCAGCCGAACGGAGTCGTACGTACCGCATCCGCCCCTCCCCGTGCCGCTCGCCGCTTTCTGCGGACACCGGCTCGCGGAAAGGCGGCCCGTCGGTAACGAACGTGTGGAACTCGCCGTTCTCGCCGCAGGGATCGACATCTTCGGGTAAGTCGTCGAGAAAGGCGGTGTCGTAGGTCCGGCCCACAAACGACGGGTCGAGCTGGGTGGTGTCCACGGACGTGACGACGGCGCGGTACCCCCGCTCCACGAAGCGCCGCGCCAGCCACGCCGTGTCGCGCTGCCAGAGCGGAAAAAGCGGCGTTGCTCCGACCGTTCGCAGTACCTCTTCGCGGTAGGCCCTCACGTCCTCCAGAAAGAGGTCACCCGCCACGACGGTGTGGTGTCCTTCGCTGAGGAGCGGCCCGAGTGCGCGCTCAAGGCGCTCCTCGTAGGTGGGGTTGGACGCGTTCGGGGGCATGCGCATGACGTGCAGCGGGATGCCCAGCGCCTCGGCCTGCTGTTCGATGAGGGGGAGGGGGGTCCCATGCATGGTCACCGTCTCCACCTCCTCGACAATCGTCGTGAGGAGCGCGTCGACGCGGCGGGGCGACTGGCTGTGCAACACGTCGAGCGCGAGCATCGCGTCCTTCCCGCCGCTCCACATGAGCACGAATCCGTCGTGAGTCGGGGACTGTGGCATTGCCTTCGGAGCAGAGATTGGAAATAAATGCTGATCATCCCCCGGATGCGCTCCCGAGAAGCGAACGGACGAACGTGCGCTTCCCGTTTCTCCGGCGCAACGGCCGGAGGGGACGTCCGGGCCTTTCTACCGCCCCCCGAATGCCGGACGGGCATCGGCGCTACTCGCCCGACGAGGTCGGATAGAGGTGCGTGCGAAGGAACTCGGTCGTGCGCGACCAGGCCGTCGACGCCGCCTCCGCATCGTAGCTGTCGCCGGACGGGTTCGCAAAAGCGTGGCCCGCGTCGTACAGGTGAACCTGCACGTCGGCGTCCGTCCCCCCCAGCCGCGACTTGAGTGCCTCAACCGCGTCTGTGGATACCACCTCGTCCTGCCGACCGAAGTGCGCGAGGACGGGCGTCGTCAGCTTCTGGAGCACAGCCTCGGTCATCGGTTCCGGCGTGCCGTAGTAGGGCACCGCCGCGTCGAAGGCCGTGGGACGGTCGGCCACGGCGCGGAACGTCATGCCGCCGCCGAAGCACCAGCCCAGGACCGCCACCCGCGGCGCGTCCCCCTCGGACTGAAGGTAGGCGTGCGCCCCTCGCACGTTGGACAGCAGCTGATCCGTGTCTTGCGTTGCTTGCTTCATCAGCGACTGCGCCCGGTCGGGCGTCTGGGCCGTGGAGTCGTCGTAGAGGTCCACGGCCAGGGCGCGGTACCCCTCTCCTGCCAGCCGCCGGGTTGCAGTGCGGATGTTGTCGTTGAGTCCCCACCACTCGTGGATGACGACAATGCCGGGCAGGCTTGTGGCGGCCGGATCCATGCCGCGAGCAGACAACACCGAATCGGGTGCGGACGGGACCGCCAAGTAGCCCGTCACGGCATCTCCCTCCTCGGTCTCGTGGTAGGACGCTTCTCGGGCGTCGACAGGCACCTCCGGCTCGCGGGCCGCCTCGGTGGCCGTCGGCGTATCTCCTTCGTGGCCCTCCGCCATTTCCTGGGCGTCCGACGACGCCCCGTCGTCCCCGCCGCAGCCGACCAGAACGAGTGAGCACGCGAGCACGATCGCAGACAAGAAACGGAGCATGGGTGTCGAAGGGATCTTTGGAACAGAGTCGGGAGGAGACGAAAGTACGTGCACCGGGGTCGTTCCGCGGGACTCGCTTTCAGAAAGGAACCGCTTCCCGAACTTTTGAGGACAGCGGTGGTTCGGATCCCAAGGTATGGTTTTTCTCCTCCATCCTTCCACTTTCGTGTCCGCTTCTCCCGACACGTTCTCCTACACGGCCGAGATTGGGCGCAAGGCCCTCCACCTGATCGCCCTGGTCATTCCCCTCGGCATGTGGTGGCTGGGCGCCCCGATCGCGCTGTACGCGGTGAGCGCGAGCGCCCTTCTCGCCGTTGCCGCCGACCTCACCCGGGCCTACTCGTCCGCGTTCAGTGCCTGGATCCGCTGGATCTTTGGGCCGCTCATGCGCGCCGAGGAGCTGCCCGAGGGGGGCGAACGCGTCACCTTCAACGGCGCCACCTGCGTTCTGGTCGGCGCCGCCCTGCTCGCGGTCATCTTTCCGCTCCGAGTGGCCGTCCCCGTCCTCACGATGGCCATGCTGGCCGACGCCGCCGCGGCCCTCGTCGGGCGCCGGCTGGGCCGCCACCCGTGGGGCACCCTCTCCGCCACGGTGGAGGGAAGCGCGGCCTTCGTCGTCACGGGACTGGCCGTCATTCTGTGGTTCCCGACCCTCGCCGTCGGGCCGGCCGCGGCCAGCGTGTTGGCCGCCGCCGTCGTCGAGGCCGTGCCCGCCCCCATCAACGACAACATCCGGGTCCCGCTCACCGCAGCAGTCATCGTCGTCGTGGGAGAAGCACTCTTCTTCGGCCAGCCGCTCCACCTCTTCACAAGTCTTTCCGTGTAGGCTGCTGAGTGGAGCCCTCTGCTGATCCGGCCAATTGTTGACCTACTGCCCATGTCCGAGCCCGACAATCCATTCCCCGTTACGGCCCTCCAGCGCTTTACGGGCCTCGAGCCCTTCCCCCAGCCGCCCCCGATCCCCACGCAATATCCCGTGGTGCTGATGCACGGCTTCGGCATCGGGGCCTCCATCCGGCGCGGCGGGCACCTGCACGCGGAAGCCATGCACCTCCGGTCCCGCGGCGTGCGGGCCGTGGCCCCCAATGTCTCGCCCTACGACACCGTGACGGCCCGCTGTGAAACGTGGCAGGAACGCCTGACCCGCGTGGTCGACGAGACGCACGCCGACCAGCTGTCGCTCATCGCCCACTCGATGGGCGGCCTCGACGCCCGCTACCTCATCAGCAAAAAAGGGTGGCACGATACCGTCGACACCCTCGTGACGGTCGCGACGCCCCACCGCGGCTCGTCGGTCGCCTCCCTCATCCTGGAGCAGCCGGATGCGGTCCGCAAGTGGCTCGCCAACATGGCCGACTGGCTCGGCACCCACATCCTGGAAGACGGCTCGGCCGACATCCGGCAGGCCCTGCGCGAACTCACCCCCGAGTACGTCGAAAACACCTTCAACGAAGAGGTCCCCAATCACCCCGACGTGCAATACTGGTCCTACGGCTGCCGGGCCGGCACGGGCACCGACATCCCCATCGATCCCATTTTCCGCTACCTCAACAATTACCTCTTCGAGCACGAGGGGGTCAACGACGGCATCGTGAGCGTACGGAGCGCCCGGTGGGGAGAATACCAGGGCACCGTCGACGCCGATCACGCCCGTCAGGTGGGCATTCGCTCTCGCCTTGCGGCCGACTTCGACTCGAACGAGTTCTACGCCTCGATCGCCGAAAAACTTGCCGACGACGGCCTCTGATCCTGCATGTGTGAAGGAGTATAGGCCGAAGCGAACCCACCGATCCCTTCACATCCCCAATCTTTACCCTCTGCGACGGATGTCCTCGAACCAACGATTCAAACTCTTTTCGGACCCCGTCCACGGGTTCATCTCCGTCCCGAAGAACCTGATCATGGACCTCATCCAGACACCCGAGGTCCAGCGGCTGCGACGAATTCGTCAGCTCGGCGTGGGGCACCTCGTCTTTCCCGGGGCCGAGCACACCCGCTTCAACCACGCGCTGGGGGCGATGGCCCTCATGCAAGACGCGCTCACGAGCCTCTCGGAGAAGGGCACGCCCATCGCACCGGCGGAACAGACCGCCGCCCTGGCCGCCGCCCTCCTCCATGACGTGGGCCACGGCGCCTTCTCGCACACCCTGGAGCACCAGCTGATCGCCGACTTCGAGCACGAGGACATGAGCCGCGTGCTGCTCCTCCGCCTCAACGAACGGCTCGACGGCGCACTCGACCGCACGCTGGCCATCTTCGACGACACCTACGACCGCCCCTTCTT
>CAZSBW010000266.1:0-4848 GCA_964604815.1 uncultured Salinivenus sp.
CCATCATCGCGTCCTTCCAGATCGTTTCGAGCAGCTGCTGGCGGGTAAAGGCCTTGCGCGGGTGGCGGACCAGGTAGCGCAGCAGTTCAAACTCGGTGAGCGTGAGGCCCAGGTCTTCGCCGTTGAGTTCGGCGCGATACTCGTCCTCGTAGATCTTGAGGCCGTCGACCTCCAGGATACTGCTCTCTTCCACGCCGGAGCGGCGGAGGACGGCTTTCACGTGGGCCACGAGAACCTGGGGAGATACCGGTTTCGTGAGGTAGTCGTCGCCGCCGAGCATGAGGCCCTCGATCTGGTCTTCCTCCTCGGTCTTGGCACTGAGGAACACGATGGGAATGTCTTCGGTCTCGACACGCGAGCGCAGCTTCCGACAGACTTCGTATCCGTCGACCCCCGGAAGCATAATGTCGAGGACGATCAGGTCCACGTCGCCCGATGCTTTTTCGAGCGCTTCCTCTCCGTCGTAGGCGGTGTGAACGGTGTATCCCTCTTCTTCAAGGAAGTGACCGACGACTTCTACGACATCCTTTTCGTCGTCAACGACGAGAACGTCAATGTCACCAGGATCGGCAGTAATAGGCATGGGTCAAAAACAGGGTGGGTGAGAAAAACAAAATATGTGAATCAGCAAGCGGTGCAGCTTCGAACTCTGAATGTACATCCGAGTCATCCGTATTCCATACAGGATAGACCTCCTGCAAGATGCACCGTCGTCATTTGTACAATGTATGAAGACGTAACGATCATGTCTAGAGTGACGGGCGGCCGAGCGAAGCCGGAGAAGGCCGCCGGCGCTCGGGGGTCGTTTCCGTCGTGGAATCCACGTACCGGCGGGGCACGCGGGGCGAAATTCCACAGCAAATCTCGTAGGGAATCGTTTCGGCCCAGTCGGCCACGTCGTAGAGCGTAGGACCGGACGGGCCAAACAGGACCGCGTCGTCGCCGACGTGCACGTTGGAAGCAGGCGGCTGATCGGGCGGTCCCAGATCGACCATGCACATGTCCATGCAGATCGATCCCACGATGGGACGGTCTTCTCCGGCGAGGCGAACGGTGGCCCGCCCCGAACAGAGGCGTGGATATCCATCCCCGTAGCCGACGCCCAGGGTGGCAATGCGGGTGGTACGGGGAGCACGCCAGTGGGCCCCGTATGAAATGGGCGTTCCGGGCTCTACCGTCTTTAGGTGCGTGACACGCGCACGCAGGGTCATGACCGGACGCAGGTCGATGCGAGTGTGCAGGTCGGCGGTTGCGGCGAGCCCGTACAGGGCGATGCCGGTGCGCACGAGGGGGGCGGAAAAGTCGTGAGCGCGCGCCCCAATCGTAAGCAGCGCCCCGGTGTTTGCCGCGTGCACTCGTCCCGAAAACGTCGGGGAAAGGTCGAGCTCGTCGAGCATTGCACGAAACCGATTCAGCTGCGTCTGCGCGAAGGCGCTCTCCGGCTCGTCGGCCGTCGCGAAGTGCGTCCAGATGCCCGCGAGGGTGACGCCGGGGGCGCCTGCCAGCCGCGAAATCACCTCGGGCGCTTCCTCGGGGGAGAGTCCGATGCGGCCCATTCCGGTGTCCACCTTTGCGTGAACGCGCATGGGCTGGGCCGACCGGCCGTGCCGGCAGGCCGCCTCTGCCGCCGCCGGGGAGGCAATCGTAGCGTCCAGGTCGTGACTCGTGTATACCGACAGCTGGTCCCGGAACGGAGCGCCGAGGACGAGAATGCGATCGGTAAGGCCGGCCTCTCGGAGCCGCACTGCTTCCGACGGGCGCGCCACCGCGAAGTGGCGTATGCCTTCCTCGCGCAAGACCCTCGCCACCGGAACGGCCCCGTGACCGTAAGCGTCGGCTTTCACGATGGCCATCAGATCCGCACCGTCTGCCCGCGCCTGAAGGACCCGGACGTTGTGGCGGAGGGCTGCCAGGTCTACGGTCGCCGTGACCGGCACGAGTTCGTCTGTATCGGGCGCGGAGTGTTTGATGGGATCGCGGAAATTGCGTGAATCGCAGACGCAACATGTACGCAAGCCTTTGATAAAATCCGCGCCCGCCGATGGTTCCGAGCCCGGATTGCGTTCGCCGGGCTGTTTCCTGAGAACACGACCCGTGGGCGGCGGACCCGGGGCGAGGATCCTGCGCTGGACTTTGAAAAGGCGTTGAGCGTCGAACAGTCCGCTCACGCTTCCTTTCCCCCATCCACCCGGTCGGGTGCATGATCAGAGGAGCTGGCATGCATGTCCAACGATCACTCCACAAATCCCCGCTGTTTTCGTGAACGTCTACGCCATCATTATCCTCGCGGCCCTGCTGGCCGAGTACGTGCTGAACATCGTTTCGGACGTGCTCAACCTCCGCAACCTGAAGACGGAGTTGCCGGACGAGTTCAGAGACACGTTTGATGAGGAAGAGTATGAGGAAGCGCAAGACTACACCCGAACGCGCACTCGCTTCGGTCTTGTGTCCTCTACGTTTGGCCTTGCGGTTCTTCTTGCGTTTTGGTTTGCCGGGGGATTCGAGTGGCTCGACACCGTCGTCCGTGGATGGGGCCTTGGACCCATCATGACGGGGCTTCTTTACGTTGGGCTTCTCGTGCTGGGGCGCGGCGCGCTTTCCCTGCCCTTCTCCCTCTACTCGACGTTCGTCATCGAGGAACGCTTCGGCTTCAACGAGACGACGCCCCAAACCTTCGTTCTCGACCTGCTCAAGAGCCTGGCGCTCGGCATTGCGATCGGCGGGCCGCTGCTGGCCGCCATTCTCTGGTTCTTCCAGTCGACCGGTCCCGGGCAGCTGTCGGGATGGGTGTACGCGTGGCTCGTGGTGACGGCGGTGATGCTCCTCCTTCAGTTCTTCGCGCCCCGCTACCTGATGCCCCTCTTCAACGACTTCGACCCGCTCGACGAGGGCGAGCTCCGCGAATCGATTTTCTCCTACGCCGACTCGGTCGACTTCCCGGTCAACGAGGTCTACGTGATGGACGGGTCGCGACGCTCGAACAAGGCGAACGCCTTCTTCACCGGCTTCGGCTCGAACCGGCGCATCGTTCTCTTCGACACACTCGTCGAGGAACTGTCCGTCGATGAGCTGCTGACGGTGGTCGCTCACGAAATGGGGCACTACAAGCTCCACCACATTCCCCAGCGCATCGCCATCAGCGTCATCCAGACCGGCGTCCTCTTTCTGTTGCTCTCGGTCTTCCTCCAGGTCGAGGGCCTCTTTGCGGCCTTCTACGTCGATCAGCCGGCCGTCTACACGGGCCTCCTGTTTTTCGGCCTGCTCTACTCGCCGGTGGACCTCCTCCTGTCCATCCCGCTAAACGCCTGGTCGCGCCGCCACGAGTTTCAGGCCGACCGCTTCGCCGTCGAGACCACCGATCGGGGCGAGGTGCTCGTCGATGGGCTCAAGGGCCTCGCCGAGACGAACCTGTCGACCCTCACGCCCCACCCGCTCACGGTCACGCTCGACTACTCACATCCCCCGCTCACCGAGCGCATTGAAGCCATTCGCTCGATCTCTGCCCGCCAGCCGGCCTGATCGCGCGACGCGACGGGCAAAAATGGCCTCCCGTGGGGCTTGACGGCCGCCGTGGGGGCTGTCCCGACTGACGGAGACGGGCCGAACCGATTTGGAAGCCCGACGAATGCTGTTCTCGTGGAAGTGGATAGCAGTGCCCCCAACTAATATTCGTATCCGGCGACCTCCTCGGGGGTGACCTCGACCCCAAGGCCCGTGGCGATGCGGTTGACGAAGTTGAAGTAGGCGGTGATGAGGACGACGTCGAGGATGGAGCGGTCCGACCAGCCGGCGTCGCGCAAGCGATCGACGTCCGCCTCCGTCATCGCGTTGGGCGAGCGGGTGAGCGTGGCCGCCACGTCGCAGGCCGCGCGCAGCTTGTCGTCGAGGTCGGAAAGCGCGGTGTAGTCGGACGCCATCTGCTCCACGCTGCTCTCGTCCCAGTAGGCGGCCAGCGCCTCGCCGTGGTGCTGCACGCAGTAGGTGCAGTCGTTTTCGGCGGAGACGACCACGGCGATGGCTTCGCGCTCGGCCCGCCGCAGGTCGGAGCGGCCAAAGAGGAGCGTGTCGTAGAGCTGGAGGTGATCGGCCATCGCCGCCGGGTTCAGGCTGTGCACCTTCAGGATGTTGGAGACCTTCCCCCGCGTGTCGATGATTTCGTCGTAGAGGGCGCGCAGTTCGTCGTCGGCGTCCTCGAGGTCGATGGTGTCGATCCAGGCCATGCTCTGTAGGTGTGGAAGTGTGGAAGTATGGGCGTATGGAAGGGGCAGATCGAGAGTCGCCTCGTCCGTCGCCGTGGGCTACCGGTATTCGCCTCGTTAATGCGAAAGGACGGAAGGTCGTCGCACCGATCAGTAGGTGTGTGATCTCCGGAGACTGTTTCACGGCGTCGCCGTCGATACCTGCACGCGATCCAGCCGCTCGGTGAGGTAATTTTCCAGGATGAGGGAGCCGATGTTGAGGGCGGAGGTAGCGGCGGGGGAGGCGGCGTTGATGACGTTCACGACGCGGTCGGTCTCCATGATGAGGAAGTCGTCCTCCAGGCTCCCGTCGGGGTGGAGCGCCTGCGCCCGCACCCCGGCCCGCGACGCCACGAAGTCGTCCATCTGCACCTCGGGGATAAGGTGGCGCGCGGCCTGCAGGTAGACGCGCTTGCTCATCGACTGGAAAAGCTCGCGGAGGCCCTTCTGCCAGTGCTGCGCGGAGAGTGCCTGAAAGCCCGGGTACGTAAGAATTTCCCACAGCTCGCCCCAGTCCACGTCCGCCAGGCGGTAGCCCTCCCGCGCAAACGCCAAGACGGCGCTCGGCCCGCACTCCACGCGCCCGTCCACCATCCGCGTAAAGTGGACG
>CAZSBW010000267.1:0-4830 GCA_964604815.1 uncultured Salinivenus sp.
CTCTGCGATGGGCTCGTGCTGCATGTTGGCACAGGCCACGTGGCGGAAGGGGCCGTCGGCGCGCTCGCTGGTGGCGTGGACGGCCCGGGCAAGTAGGCGCTTGCCTACCCCGCTCTCGCCGGTGAGGAGGACCGGGCTGTGGCTGGTGCGAATCCGCTGCACCTGCCCGGCGACTGACTGCATCGCGTCGCTCTCGGCGACGAAACCATCGACCGGGACGGATTCGGGAGCGATCGGGGCCTCCCGGTGCTGCCGGTGGAGGAGCGCCCGTTCCAGGGCGAGACGCACGAGCGGACGCCAGTCGCGAATCGTCGCTTTCGCCTTCTGCCAGTCCGGGTCCTCTTTGTCCCGAACTTCGGCTCCGAACAGGAGCGTCGGGGACGCGCTCCGCAGCGGAAGCCACTGAACTGGACCGCCGTCGCGTTCTGGGGCTGTGTCGGACGGCAGTTCGAAGTCGGGGGGCCGGGTGCCCCGCTCGTGGATGGCCGAGGCGATGCCGTCCGACGAGAGGCGATACACGCCGAGCCAGCAGTTCGGGAGCAGGGACGCAACCGCGTTCAGCCACGTCTTTGCAACGAGGGGAAGGGAGAGGGAGGCTTGAGCGAGGGCCGTTCCGAGGGTGGTCGTCGAGTCGGGCGGGGAGGGATACGGATCGGCCAATGCGGTGTCCGACTCATTGGCGGACGTGGTGCCGTTGGCGAGGGCGGTGGCCACTTTTGCCTCGTCGCCGGCGTCAAGGGCGTCGAACGTGGACTGGGCGGCGTCGGCTAGTGCGTGGGCCCGATCGTCATCTTCGAGCTGGGCGAGGGCGAGGCGGAGCGATGCGCTTCGATATCGGTCTCGCATCATCGACGCCGCGGAGAGGGCGTGCTGGTATGCGTCGATGGCGTCCCGTCGGCTGTCGGGGGAGTCGGCTGCCTGAGCGACGGCGCCTTCGGCGGCGAAGCGGCGCATCGCGTAGGGAAGAATGCTAAAGTAGTCGTCGTACGCGTCGGCGGCGTCCAGGTGGGCCCGAGCTGATTCTGTGTCGGAGCGGGCGGCGGCCGTTCGGGCCAGGGTGAGAAGGGTGCGAAGCTGGTTGCCGCGGTGACCGGTTTCGCGGGCGTTGCGGTAGGCGCGCTGCATCCAGGTGTAGGCCTCGCCGAGCTGGTTCCGACGGGCAAGGATCTCGCCCTGCAGGAGGGCGACGTGCGAGCGGTGCAGGCCGTGGGGCAGGTGATGCACCTGTTCGATGAGGTCGTCGAGCAGGGTCTCGGCCCGGTCCAGCTCGTCGCGGCGGAGGGCGATGCGGGCGCGGAGGGTTTGGAGGTGGGCCTGATCGACGGGGTCGTCGCGCACGGCGTCTTCGGCCTCGTCGACCACGGAGAGGGCGTCCGCACACTGGCCGCGACGCAGGAGGGCGCCGACGTGGGCGTGGTAGGCGGATAGAAGAGGGTAGTGGGCCCGGTTCTCGACCTGGCGCAGGAGGGCCTCGGCGGTCTCGGCCGTCTCTATGATCGTGGCAGGGGACTGGCCCAGGTCGTAGCGGAGGGCCGCGAGGTGAGCCGCCGCGTAGCCCTGCACGCGGCGGTCGTTCCAGTCCTTCCCAAGAGAACGGAGGGCATCGACGTGGCGCTCGGCGGCGTCGTAGCGGCCCTCGAAGCGGAGGGCGGGAATGTTGAGCTCATGGCGCCAGCGATCAACCTGCCGGTCGTTGAGTTTCGCAGCCAGCGCGTCGGCGTCGCGCAGGACCTCGCGCATGAGGGCATACTCGTCGATCGCGAAGAACGCCTGCGCCCGGCCCAGCAGGGCCCAGCAACGCCCCCCCGGGTCGTGGATGGAGTCGAACAGGCCCTCCGCCTTGTCCAGTAGGCGCAGCGCCCGCACGGCCTCGCGCGAGTCGGTGTGGCGACGGGCGTGGGCCCATCCCCGCCAGAGGGCCACCTCGGCCCGCACGCACGTGCAGAGGTCGCTGATGGTATCAAGCGACGGGAGAAGGTGGAGGGCCCGTTCCGCGTCGTCGCGATGCACGACTTCCACTCGCGCCCGAAGCGCCCAAAGCATGATCTGACCCGTGCTGGCAGCCGGGGCGTCCACCGACTCCAACAACGGATCCACCATCTGCACCACGTCCTCCGCCCGTCCTTCGGCGAGAAGGTCCGTGGCCATCGCTATGGTTTGTGCGTGCTCCATACCGGATTCGGAATTGGGAATGGGGAGTGGGGAATTGGGAACGGGGAATTCAGTGCCCAGGCACTCCACACGTCGAACTTTCCCCCTTTCCTCAGTCCAGAAGTTACATGAAGCCGAGTTCGAGACGGGCGGCTTCGGACATCATTTGCGGAGAGAAGGGCGGCTGGAACGTCATTTCCAGGTTCACGCTTTCCACGCCCTCCGTTTCCCGAACGGCGTCCTCCATCTGTCCCGGCAGCACACCCGCCGCCGGACAGTTCGGCGCTGTAAGCGTGATGAGCACGTCCACGTGGTTGTCGTCGTGAACGTCGATGTGGTAGACGAGCCCGAGGTCGTAGACGTTGACCGGGATTTCTGGGTCGTAGATCTCGCGGAGGTTTTCGACGATCCGCTGGTAGAGGTCATCGTCCGGGGTGTCCTGAACGTGATCCGGAATCGTCTCCGGCAGTTCGATCTCGGTGTTTTCCTTGTCCTCGGGCACATCGGCAGCACCGTCGCCGCCGTTTCCGCCCATGCCACCCATCCCGCCCATTCCGCCGGGCATGGCGCCTGAAGGGTTCATGGTGATAGTCTCATTCGGTTGAAAGTGTAGCTGACGGTGGTGCTGTAGGCTGATCGGATCTGCTTCTGTCTGGCTCGTGACGCGTGATACGTGAAACGTGATGAGTGAACGTGCTGGCTGGCGCGAGATCTCACGTATCACGATTCACGCTTCATCTCCGCTCAAACTCATCACTTCCCGGTCAACCGAGCAGACCGTATCGAAGTCAATTTCTAAACCTCCGGGCTCGCTCTCGCATCTCCTCAAGCATGGCCTGAAGTCCATTGTTGCGCTGGGAGCTCAAGTGATCGTGGAGGCCAATGTCGTCGAGGAACTCGAAGTCGGCATCCGCGATGGCCGATGGGGGTTGCTCGTCCACCACGCGGATAATGAGGGCAGCAAGGCCTTTCGTAATTTTGGCGTTGCTGTCGCCCCGAAAGTGAAGGACGTCATCGTCGTATTCGGCCTCAATCCAGACGTCGGACTGGCAGCCGTGAACGTAGTTTTCGTCCGTCTTTTCGTCCTCGTTGAGCAAAGGAATGTCGTCGCCCAGCTCGATCAAATATTCGTACCGGCCCATCCAGTCGTCGAACAGGGCAAACTCGTTCACAATCTCCTGGGCTCGATCCGAAACCGTATCGGTTGCTGGCATGTCTGCGTCCGTGCAAAAATTCGCGTGTAAGGTTCAAGGTTGGATGGTTGAAGGTGGGAAGGTTGAAGGTTGGAAAGTTGGAGGTTGAAGGGAGACCATCCATCCATACTTCCAAACCTCCATACGTCCAACCCTACATACGCTTTAGCCGAGCATTTGCTTCACGCGCCGGAGGCCGTCGGCGAGCCGGTCGGCGTCCTCGCGGGTGTTGTAGGCGGCGAAGGAGGCGCGGATGGTGCCGGGAAGCCCGTAGCGCTTCACGAGCGGCTGTGTGCAATGGTGGCCCGTGCGCACCGCGATGCCGAGGCGGTCGAGGAAGGTGCCGGCGTCGTACGGATGGATGTCCTCGAAGACGAAAGACAGCACACTCGTCTTTTCCGGGGCCGTGCCTACGACGCGAAGCCCATCGATGGCCTGCACCTGCTCGGTTGCGTATTCGAGCACGTTGTCCTCGTGGGCCTGTACCGCCTGCCAGTCCAGATCCATGACGTACTCGGCGGCCGTGCCGATGCCTACGACCCCCTCAATGTGGGGCGTGCCGGCCTCAAACTTGTGCGGCAGGCCGTCGTAGGTCGTCTCGTCGAAGGAGACCTGATCAATCATGTCGCCGCCGCCCTGATAAGGAGGCATGGCCTCCAGGTGCCCGCGCTTGCCATACAGGATGCCGATGCCCGTGGGCCCAAACATCTTGTGCCCAGAGAAGACGAAAAAGTCGGCGTCGAGGGCCTGCACGTCCACCGGCAGGTGCGGGGCGGACTGCGCCCCGTCCACCACCACCGGCACGTCGCGCTCGTGGGCCGCGTCGATCAGCTCCTCCACTGGATTGATCGTGCCCAGCGTGTTCGACACGTGGGTGACGGCCACCAGCGCCGTGTCGCCCGTCAAAAACTCCCGAAGCCGATCCATCCGGAGCTCGCCTCGATCCGTGACGGGCAGCACGCGGATCTCTGCGCCCACGTCCTCGGCCAGCATCTGCCAGGGGACGATGTTGGAGTGGTGCTCCATCTCCGTGAGAAGGATCTCGTCCCCCTCGCCCACGACCATCTCGCCGAAGGTGGACGAGACGAGGTTCAGCCCCTCGGTCGTGCCCCGCGTGAAGATGATCTGGTCGGTACTCGGCGCGTTGATGAAGTCGGCAATCGATTCTCGGGCCGACTCGTATTCGTCGGTTGCGTTCTGGCTGAGCCGGTGCACGCCCCGGTGGACGTTGCTGTTTTCCTCGCCGTAGTACTGCTCCAGCCGCTCGATGACCGCCGTCGGCTTCTGCGACGTCGCCGCATTGTCGAGGTATACGAGCGGCGTGTCGTCGTAAATGTCCTGCTGGAGGGCGGGAAAGTCTGCGCGGAAGGCCTCCACGTCGAAGGAGGCTGCTGTCGCTGTCGACTGGGTCTTTACGGGCATGGCGGTCTAGGTGTGGAAGGGTGGAGGTGTGGATGTATGGAGGCAGAACCGTTCCTGCTTCCAT
>CAZSBW010000268.1:0-4823 GCA_964604815.1 uncultured Salinivenus sp.
GCAACCTCGACACGGAGACCGGCGCGGAGATCATGCAGCTCCTGGAGGCACTCCACCGTCGGGGCAACACGATCCTGCTCGTCACGCACGAGCATGACATCGCCCGCCACGCCCGCCGCATCGTCCATCTCCGCGACGGCAAGCTGGAGCGGGACGAGTCGGTCGACCAGCCGGTGCTGGCCGGGGAAGACATTGCCCTTAAAAATGGGACGTCCCCGTCGTCGCAGTGATCGGACGAATCCTGCCGGCTACCTCTCCTCGCACTCATACACCACCTCGGCGACCCGAAACCGCTGCTCGAATCCCTTGAACGAGCGTTCCTCGACAGACTCGGTCCGGACCGCCTCGGTCAGCCCGTGCCGCTCGACCAACTCCTCCCGCACGAGCACCTCCCCCGGCCCGGCCGCCTCGCAGAGCCGCGCCCCCAGGTTTACCTCCGGCCCGATCACGCTGTAGTCGAGACGCTCCTCCCCGCCGATGTTGCCCATCAACACCGGCCCGTAGTTGACCCCAATGCCCAGCCCCTCAAAAAACGACGAGGTCACCGGATCCTGCTGAAAGTCGCACTGAATCGCGACGCTGCACTGCAGGGCGCGCTCCAGCGGCTTCTCCTCCATAAACAGCGCGATCATCGCGTCGCCCACGAACTTGTCGATCGAGCCGCCGAAGCGAGCGGTCGCCTCCGCCTGCCGGTCGAACGTGCGGTTAAGCTGCTCGACGAAGGATTCCGGATCGGTACGTCCGATCTTTTCGGTTGAGCCCCGAATGTCGGTAAACAGGATGGCGACCTCTCGGATGCGGCCCTCGCCCGGCCGGCCGGCGGAACGGTCGTCGGTGGAGCGCACCATCTCGAGGGTATGCTCCCCCACGTGCTGCTGCAGCAGGGAGCGCTCCCGGAGGTCCTCGACCATGTGATTGAAGCTGTGGGCCAGCTCCCCGAGCTCATCCTCGCGCTGCGCGTCTACCGACACGTCCAGGTCGCCGGTCTCGACGCGAGCCATCGCGCCCTTCAGGGTGTCGATCTGATCGGCGAGTCGATCCTTCCGTTCGCGGAGTTCGCGCGTCCGATCGGCGACCGTTTCCTCCAGCACTTGTTTGCGCTTGCGAAGCTGGTACGTCCGGTAGCGATAGGCCCCGTACCCGAGAATGAGCAGCCAGCATCCGATAGAAAAGCGAAACCACCACGTCTGGTAGAAGTGCGGCTGGACGGTCACAGCAAGGGGCTCGTTCAGGGCGTGCCAGGTCCGTCCCTGAAGAGTGGCCTGCACCTCAAAGCGGTGCGTGCCGGGCGCGAGGCCGGTGTACTCGGCTGTCCGGCGCTGGACCGGGCGCCACTCGCCGTCGTCCAGCCGGTAGCGAAACCGCAGGTCCTCCCCGTAGCGCAAAGACACGGCCGTAAAGTCGATGGCCACCCGATAGGTCGAGGGCCCGAGCCGCAGGGAATCGAGCGGGACCGCTGCCCCGTCGGCTCGCACCTCCGTGACGCGGACGGGCAGCGAGTCCGGCGCATAGAAGTCGTCCCGACCTGGGTCGACGACCGTCGGCCCCTTCATCGTCGGGATCCAGAGGCGGCCCTGCGGGCCCTCGGCAATCGAGGGCTCGAAGGGGCCGTTGCACTCGCGGTCCGGCATGCCGTCCTCCGAACCGAAGACGCGGGGGTACACCCGGTCCTGCCGCCCGTCGGCCACGGCGGCGAGCTGTTCTCGCGGGATCCGGAAGACGCCCTCGTTGGAGGTCAGCCAGAAGATGCCGTCGGGCGCTTCGTGGATCGCGTTGATCGTGCCGGAGGGAAGGCCGTCGTCCGGCGTAACGGCCGTAAATGTCGACCCGTCGGTTGAGTCGCCTTCGAAGCGGGCCATGCCGCCGCCGTAGGTCCCGACCCAGATTGTCCCCTCGTTCGTTTCGTAGACGTCGCGGACCGAGATGTAGGGGAGGCCGTCATCGGTATCGTACCAGACGAGCGATCTCCCTGTCATGAGCGAATCGTCCTCCAACCGAGCGAGTCCCTCGGACGCCGTTCCGATCCAGACGGTGCCGCTGCCGTCGCGGTGCAGGGCGTTTACGCGAGCCGGCACCAAGTCCGGTGGCAAAATCCGCCGTAATTCCCCGTTCCGAAACTGGTACAGCCCTTCGTTCTCGTCTGACCCTCTGTATCCCGTTCCGATCCAAAGCGCACCGGTCGAGGCCCGGTGGAGCGCCGTGACTTTGGTTCCCGCAAGCTGAGGCGCTAGCTCAAACCGGCCGTTCTTCAGCCAGGCGAGCCCACTTAACGTCCCGACCGCAAGGGGACCGGTTCGTCCTTGTCCCACCGTCCAGGTGATTCGGGGCGGAAGCCCATCGGCCTCCGTCCAATGAGCGCGCCGGTCGCCGGCAATCTCAAGAAGAACCGGTCCCTGGAAGGCGTTCCACACCGTTCCGTCATCGGAAGCATAGATGCCGCGGGCCGCCGGCTGGCCCGAAATGCCCGTGTCCACCGCTGAGAAGAGCCGGGGCCGAAGCCGTACGAGGCCGTTTCCCTGCGTGCCCACCCACCACTGGCCGCTCTCGTCTCGGGCAAGACCAAAGAGCGTTCCGGACAGCAGCCCGCCGGCCCGAACTCGCCGAAGGCGACCGTCAACCACGTGCAAAAGCCCTGCGTGGAGCGTCGTGATCCAGGGCGTTCCGTCCGGCCCGACTTCAATGTCTTGGGGAGCCGTGACGTCCAGGGGCCATCGGCGAATCGACTGGTCGCGAACGGAGATCACCTCGGAGCCGCTTACGGTCCACAGCCGCCCGTTCGGCCCCACTTCAATGTACCCGCCGGGATTCTCCACCTTCCTGTTGATTCGCGCTGGGCGCGTGGGCACCGTTCCCTCCCACAGAAACAGATCTCCTGACGACAATGAGGCCCACACCGAGTCCGGCCCGGCAGGCGCGATGTGTCCCACGCGGGCGTTCGGGAGCGAGTCGGGCATTGGAAGGGAGCGAACGCCCTCAGCCGTGGCGCGGTAAAATTGTTTGTTTTGGTTTTCGTCTTCGCCCACGACCCAAACCGTTCCTCCGGGTCCGCTTTCGATGCGGCTAGCGTTGTTGAGCGTTGGAATTGTACGGAACGTGTTCCCCTGCAGCACCGAGAGTCCCGTCTCTGTTCCAATCCAGAGCGTGCCATCGGGCTGCTGCTCGAGAGCAATGACGCGGTTGCTGACGAGCCCCTCGATCTCCGCCGCGTTGAACCGGGTGAACGAGTGGCCGTCGTAGTACGCCAAGCCGTCGTAGGTCCCGACCCAGAGCCCCCCGTCTACCCCGACTTCCACTGCCCTAACGACGTTTTGCGGCAGTCCGTCTTCGGTCGTGAAGGCCCGGGCGACGTACTCGGTGACTTCCGGGGCCTCCTCGTCCCTCTGGGTTGCAGATGCGGGCTGTCCCACTGCCGGACGGGCAACCAGAAAAAACACCAGAATAAACGCGACGGTCGGATGGACAGACATGAACCACCAAAGCCAAACGCTACGGAACTGAACGCCTTTCGGCGGAGGGCTGGAAGCAGGGCTATTCGTTTCGACCCCGTGAGGATGCCGAGGCGGCCAGAGTCGAGAGGAGCGTGCTCGGCTACCCAGCCCATCGGGATTCGTTCACGCTTACATCATAAATAACCACGCCTTCTCTCTCAAGCATGCCTCGCCCGGTGTCCCAACGGAGGCAATTGATCGACCGGTACGGTCGACTCGTCGCATGAGCTGAATCGCTGACGGATTGGCCGGGTATAGACGAGCGCGCGGCCTCTCCGCTCCAGCTACGCTGTTTTTCTTCCTGCACCCGTTTCGGTCTTATGCTCTCTGTCTCCGATCGTCTCCATTTTCTGAGCCTTGCTCTTCTCGCAGGTCTCTTCGTTGGTGAAATGACCGCCCATGCCCAGTCTACGCGCACCGTGCGCGACACCATGGGCCTCCGCTCCGATGGAACGTTGAAGGTCAGCGCGGCCGCCGGGAGCGTGAGCGTCGCGACCTGGGAGCGCTCCGCCGTCGAGATGACCCTGCGGATCGAGGGTCCCGAAGCGGCCTCGGTTGAAAATCTCCGCGTGCACGTGGAAGAAGACAGCAGTGAGGTATCCATTCGCACGAGCAACGCCGATCCCGAGGGGCCGGGCTTTTGGGACTTGATTGGGCTAGGGTCGACGGAGGGACCGGCGACGTACTACACCCTCCGCGTGCCGGCGACCGCCTCGGCTCGGGTCTCGGCAAAGAGCGCGTCGGTCGAGGTGGAGGGACTGGAGGGAGACGTGAAGGTCGAAGGGGCTTCGTCGTCCGTCCGAGTGAAAGACGTGGAGGGGGACCTGATGGCCGGAACGCTGTCGGGCTCCGTGCACGCCGAAAATGTGCAGGGGAAGCTTATCTTTGGGACGCTCTCGGGAGATTTATTTTTCCAGTCCTCGACGTTGCCGCCGAAGAGCCAGATCGGGAGCTTCTCGGGCGACGCCGAGGTGGTGCTTCCCGCCGATGCGGCGTTCAATCTGAAGACCGACATCACCTGGGGCGGGGGGATGACATCGGATTTTGTGATGCCGGACTCGTCGAGCCGGACGGACGGATCGATTCCGATTGGCGGGGGCGGCCCGACGCTCACCTTCGAGAGCTTTAGCGGGAGTCTCACGCTTCGGGCGGAATAGGTCCATAGCGTCGGGCGCTCGGAGCCCCGTTTGTGGGAGGATCTGTTTCGGGTTCTTCTCTTCTGGCCATGAACTCGGCACGGGGAGCCCGTGTTGATGAGGCGTGTTGTTACGCCACAACTCTCCTGTTTGTAGGTTATGGCGGACTCGTCGTCTCCTTCTGAGGAAAAGTCCCTGC
>CAZSBW010000269.1:0-4803 GCA_964604815.1 uncultured Salinivenus sp.
GCGGGCGACGGGCAGCTTCGGGAGCGCACCCCGGATCCGGTGCCGGCTGGAACGGACGACGAGGGACGTCGCATCAAGGCCTCGCCCCTGGCCCGCCGCATCGCGGAGGAGCACGAGGTGGATCTTGCGGTCGTCGAGGGATCGGGGCCGGAGGGGCGCATCGTACGGCGGGACGTGGAGGCACGCATCGAGGAGCGGGAGCGCGCGCCCGAACCCACCCCCGAGCCCGAACCGGCGCCGGAACCCAGCGTGGAGGAGCCGGCCTACGAACTGCCCGAGGAGGCGCCGGCGTACGAGACGGAGGACATCTCGCAGATGCGGAAGACCATCGCACGTCGGCTCGCGCAGAGCAAGTACTCCTCGCCTCACTTCTACCTCACCGTTGACATCGACGTGGAGAGGGCGGTGGAGCTGCGCGAAGAGCTCAACGCGTTGGCCGAGGAGCAGGGACGTACCAAGATCTCCTTCAACGACCTCATCACGAAGGCCTGCGCACTTTCCCTGAAGAGTCACCCCTACGTTAACGCCTCGTACCTGCCCGAGGAGGGCGAAATCCGCAAATACAACCACGTACACATGGGCATCGCCGTGGCCATCGACGAGGGCCTCATCACGCCCGTGGTGCGCAACGCGGACCGGAAGGGCCTCACCGAAATTGCCCGCGAGACGCGCGAGCTGGCCGAGCGGGCCCGCACCCGAGACCTGGAGCCGGAGGAGTTTGAAGGCGCGACGTTCACCACGAGCAACCTCGGCATGTTCGGCATCGAGGAGTTCACCGCCATCATCAATCCGCCGAATTCTGCCATCCTGGCCATTGGCGAGATCCGCGACACGCCGGTGGTGGAGGACGGGGAGGTGGTGCCGGGCACGCGCATGAAGGTGACGCTCTCCTGCGATCATAGAGTCGTGGACGGAGCCACCGGGGCCGACTTCCTCGACAGCGTGCGCTCGTACCTGGAGGAGCCGATGAACCTGCTTCTGTAGGTTTGCACTTTTCGAGAGAAACAGACTCTGAAACGTTATGCCTTTCCCGAGGCTCGTGATACGTGAACCGTGATTCGTGAATACGGCCGTCTCCCGTTGGTCACGGTTCACGTATCACGCATCACAGTCCTATTTCTCCCGGCTTTCTGCATGGAACGAATCCTGCTACACCGGGACGACAGCACGACGAGGCAGAGTCCATGACCATCGCTCACTTCTCGGACCTGCACTTCGGGCGCATCGCGCATCCCGGCATCGTGGACGCCCTGGTTCAGGAGGTAAACGACCGAACAGTCGATCTGGCGGTGCTGAGCGGGGACCTCACCCAGCGGGCGCGCCACGCCGAGTTCGAGGCCGCACAGCGGATGATGGACGCGATGACGCCGCCGACGATGGTTGTGCCGGGCAACCACGACGTGTATCCGTGGTGGCGGCCGTATCGGCGGCTGGTCACGCCCCTCCGCCGCTACAAGCAGTACGTGACCGACGACCTAGCCCCATCATTTGAGGCCGATGGCGTGAGCGTGCTCGGCCTCTCCACCGCCTACGGCGCCACGGTCAAGGGCGGGCGCGTGGGCCCGGCCGATCGAGAAGCCCTACGCGAGTATTTCGGGGCGGAGAATACGGACGCCTTCAATGTGCTTGTGCTGCATCACCACCTCACCGAGATCCGGTCCATCGGTCCCCACGACGTGGCCCGCCAGGCCCGAAAAACCCTCGATACCGCCGTCGACATGGGCGTCGAGCTCATTCTCTGCGGCCACCTCCACATCTCCCACATCGAGCCTCTGACCCTCATTCCGCGATCGCGCCGGATTGTGGTGGCCAGTGCGGGCACGGCGACGAGCAACCGCTGGCGCTCCCCGCAGGGCCCCACCAACTTCTACAACGTCATCACCATCGAGGACGAGGCCTTTCACATCGAAGAACGCCGCTACGTCCCGGCGGAGAATCAGTTCGTGACCGACAGCACCACTCGTTTTGAGCGTGCTCTACAGGAGGAGATGGACTGAACTGCGGAGAACGTCCAGACCGTCGTTGCCAACGGCGGTCCGTCGTGATCTCGACGACGAAGAAGACGGTGCAGGCATAGTCAATAGGACTTACGCAGTTGGAATCATTAGCCATCGGAAGTTTGTCCCTTTCGCCGGTGAAGCTCCGACTCCCCCGCCAACGTAGGAAACGAAGTCATTCTGAGGGAGCCAGGCAATCTGTGTAGAGTTATGTGATTAACCGCAGGACACCGGTGCTCTTTTCGGGAGTCCCTACTCCATATTCAGGAGGGGGCGTGCATTTTTGGCTAGCTTCACGACTTGAACCGATGCCGGGTCCTCGTCCGGTTGCTTTCGCGTCGGCGGGCGGCCGGGCCCGTCGGTATCCTCGGGAACCTCCCCCCAGACCTCGATCATCGCCTCTCGCGCCCCGACCCGCGCGTCGCTCAACGTGGGCGGGGGATCGTCCGGATGCCCCCGGTGGCGTTTCAGCGTTTGGAAAACTGCCTTTGCGGCTTCTCTCTCGCTTCCGGCCATGCCGCGTCCGACCCGAAGGCGGGTCTGTGTCTCTATCATGGTTGCTCGCCAAACCTCTCCAGGCGGGTCCGAGTCGCAGGAGTCGGCCGTCTCGTCTTTTTTTGAGCGTTCTCCTCACCAGGGCTCTGCTCACCAGTGTTCTCTTCTTTCTTGTCGTTTTCCCCGACATAGGACCAGAGCCCGTCCAACTGTCCTCGATCAACCTCATATTCGCTCATTAGAGCATGTTCGACCTCTTCGGCATGCTCGGCCGCTTGCCGCAGCCAGTTCCGGATGGTCGATTCCTTGTAGCCTTTCACCCGAGAGAGACTCGCCACGCGCGCTCCCTCTGTCACAAAAGCAATCGTCTCGATAATTTCGTCCTTCGGAGTGTGCTTACCCGAGAAAATTGTGCCCGTCGTTTCCGAAAAGGTCTTCCCACACGTCTTGCAGCGATAGCGTTGTCGCCCATTGCCCGTCGTTCCATACCGGATAATGTTGTCAGCGTCGGTTTTTCCAGCATCCGAGCACTGATCGTTCGGGCAAAACTCACCAACCGAAGCAAGTTCGCTCATGACAATCGGCCCAAAAGAGGAATCCATTCATATTGGCGAACATGGGAAAGCTATCGCTCCAAACGCCAACACTCAAGGGGGCCACTACCCAACTTTATGGCGCTTTTCTTCTGGAAGATGAACTCGGACGCTCGGTGGAGCTGGTCACGCGTAAGGCGCTTAGCCCCCACATCGGTTCCCACATTCTGCAAACCGTCGAGTATGTCGAGATCGGAGACTGAATATCTTCGGCACATCCAAGAGGAAGCCCGCTATTTGACGGAGGCCGGTCGCGAGTGTAGCTGGGAAGAGTTCTCCGACAACGAGACGTTGAAGCGGGCATCTGTGCGTAGCATTGAGGTGATCGGGGAGGCCATGAAGAACCTCTCAACCGACATCCGGATCGGTACCCGGAGGTCAACTGGCGAGCGATGGCTGGGATGCGTGACCAGTTAATCCATGGATACTTTGGTGTAGATTACGAGATCGTTTGGGAGGTGGCGACAGAAAAGGCCCCCGAATTATAGGGCAAGATCGACACGATCCTTGGGCAAGAGAGCACAGCATAACCCCCGATGTAGCCGACTCATCGTTCATGAACGGGAAGGACAGGTGTTTAACCGGTTGGCGGAGATGGCAACCGAGGCCGGCGCGGTCGGTCCCGAGGAGCCGCAGGCCGTTGACTCCTCGCACATTTTTGGAGCGGCGGCAGTTCAAGACACGTACGAGTTGCATCCAAGCCCCAGCTGTTTCTATGTTTTCGTGCGGCGCAGGTGAGACGATTCGTTTCTACCACGCGGACGGGACGCCGCGAGAGGTTGAACACGTGATTGAGCGCGGTCGTCCCGGCGGTACTACTCAGGACCAACCTTGTCCCCCGGGTCAGGTGAACGAGTCCGTTGTGCTGCCAACCACACTCGTTTGATTCAACGCGATCCTAGCCCAATGGAGTTACAAGTCTCCGCGATGGAAATTCGTGACCTGCAGATGCCTCAATGCTGGTTCAGCGCACTTTTATCCGGACGCTCCGATGGAACGGCGCCCGTGCTTCTCGCCGTCCTCGTTCTGTCTGCCATGACGGTGAACGTTAGCTGCTCGGGGGGCGATGAAGCGCGGCGCCCTGATAACGCTGTCTCTGGACCCGCAGCCCATCACGACACGATTTTCACGGTGGAGGAAGTAGATCAAAAACCCGAGGCAGAAGGGGGAATGCAGGAAATGATGGAAAACGTAGAGTACCCCGACGAAGCGAAAAGGAAGGGCATCACGGGACGAGTGATGGTCAGATTTGTGGTCTCTCCACAGGGAAAGCCGATCAATCCCCAGGTCGTTGATTCGGTTCATCCGCTTTTGGATGAGGAGGCCGTCCGAGCCGTCTCGCAGACCAGCTGGTCTGCGGGCCTGAAGGAGGGCAATCCCGTGCCGGTTCAGATGGAGATTCCCGTGACATTTAAAAGTAGGACGATGCACAGGTAATAGCGCAGCACAACACAACGATGCCCCCAACAAAGTGGGCCGCTACCAAGTAGACCCGCAGAAATACGTTTATTCGAGAGTCATCCCGAAAGGGTTCGAGGACATATTCTGAGCGAGCGAGGCCATCTAGATGGTCTTGCTCCCAGCGCAGCCCGGCGACTACTCGGTCGTGGCCATCTAGATGACCTTGCTCCCAGCGCAGCCCGGTGACTACTCGGTCGCTTCCGCTCCCAGCGCTGCGACTTCGTGGGTCTCGTACAGAATGGCTTCTGCATTCCCCT
>CAZSBW010000270.1:0-4778 GCA_964604815.1 uncultured Salinivenus sp.
CAGGCGATGCTCGATGGGGTCGATGCGCTCGGCGGCGTGGGCCATCTGCCGCAGGCGCAGGCCCATGCTCCGGCCCACAGCCACGGCCAGCAGCACGTTCGTGACGTTGTGCGCACCGAGCAGGCGCGTCTGGAAGGGGGCCTCCGTGCCCGTGTCGTCGCGCACGAGGAAGGACGTGCCGTTCGTGTCGTAGTGCACGTTGTGGGCCGTAATGTCGGCCCCCGGGTCGCCCTCGGCGGAGATGCGCCACACCGGCCCTTCCGCCTTGTCCGCCATCGCGTCCACCCGCTCGTCGTCGACGTTTAGGATGGCCGGCCCGTCGGGGCGTGTATACGCTACGAGTTTGCTCTTCTCCTCCGCGATCGCATCCACCGAGCCCATCGTTTCGAGATGGGCTACACCGATGGTGGTGACGACCGACACGTCGGGCCGGGCGATGCCGCAGAGTTCGTCGATGTCGCCGGGGTAGCGGATGCCGTACTCGAACACAGCCACCTGATGCTCGGGCTTGAGGTGCTCGTTGACGGCGAGGCAGAGGCCCATCGGCGTGTTGTAGGAGCTGGGCGTGGCGTACACGTTGTACTTCTGCCGAAGCAGCTCGGCGAGGATAAATTTGGTGCTCGTTTTTCCGTAGGAGCCGGTGATGCCAACGACCGTCAGGTCGGGACGATCGCTCAGGTGCTGCCGCGCCTCTCGTTTGAAGCCCTCCTGGATGACGGTCTCGATGGGATGCGTGAGGACAGCGCCGAGAGCCACCCAGAGCGGAGCCCCCAGATCGGTCGCGAAGAAGCCGAGGAGGTACCAGAAGAAGCCGCTCGGATCGCCGGTTTTCCAGCCGTAGAGCGCCCCGAGGACGAGCGGAATTGCCGCCACGAGGCTCGTTGCCACGGCCAGGCGCGTCATTCGGGCAGTGAAGGCCAGCGGCTTTTTTTCCTGGTCGCTGCGGTAGCGGCGCGAGGAAATAAAGGCAAGCGCCCAGAGCGGAAGGAGGCCGACGGCCACCCAGGCCGGATCGTAGAACGCGAAACCGACCGCCGCGAGCCCGAGCAGCCCGGCCCCGACCGCATGCGAGAGCCGGACGATTGCCGAGCGTACGTGGTCGCGGAGCCAGCGACCGTAGCGATCGAACTTGTAGGTTTCCAGCTGAAAAATGTGAAGGAAGAACCGGGTGCGCCGCATGGCGCGCCAGCCCGCGAACAGCGTGGCAATGGTCGCGAAAACGGCGAGAGCGGTGGTCATCGGTTTTGGACAATCAAGGCTCAGTATCCACGTGCAAGGGGTCCGCCTCCAGGAGGTCGGTCACTCGAACGGGATTTGATGCGTGATAAGGAAACGGGGAGTTCTCACACGTCGTGATTCACGCATCACGTCGCGAAAGAGTATCGTCCTGCTCGATTGGTATTCCCCCAACAGCACGGCACTACCCATTTTCTAGAAAGTGCCGAGTGGCCGAGAGAACCGTCTCGAGGTCGTCGAGGTGACCGAAGTGGCCGGCGCCCTCCAGTTCCACGAGGCCGCAGTTGTCGATGGCGTCCTCGATCACGTTTATCTGGCGGCGAGAGACGGCCTCATCCTCAGTGCCTCGGAACAGAAGCGTCGGCACCTGTATCTGCTGAAGAGTGCCGTTGAGATGGTGATTGACGGTTTTGACAAACGTTTCACGCATAACGCCCGACAGTGCATTGTAATCCGATGAGCCCAGCAGACGCCACACGAGCGAGTGGCGCAACCAGTCCACCGCTGGCTCCCGAAGCGGAGACGGAAGCACCTGGAACGGAGCCTTGAGGATGCTGGCGAGGCGGGACCGGACGTGGTAGCCCAAGGAGCGTTTGGGCTGGACGCCGGACGGGCTGACGAGCACGAGCCGGCTGATCGTGTCGGCAATGTCGGGCGTACTCGCCATGTACAGGGCGATTCGCCCCCCGTTGGAGTGGCCTATAACGGTTACAGGTTCTTGAATTTCGCTGTGCACGTATGTGTCAAGCAGATCGGCGTGCTCGGGAACGCCCCACGGCTCGGGGGGCGGTGGGGAGGCGCCATGGCCCGGAAGATCGATCGTATGCGTTCGATGCGACGCCGACAACGCCTCGGCGAGCGGGCGCATGTCGCGACTGCTGCTTCCCCACCCGTGCAATAGGAAAAGAGAGGGGGCGTCTTCGGGGCCGCGAACCTCAACGTTCAGGTCGTGGTACGTCACAAGACGGCAGTTTGGACGAAAGAAACCAGTGGGCACGGAAGGCGGGAAACCATCTGTATACGGCGGCGTTCCAGCCCTCAACTGAAGCATCCTTCTCTGGCTTCGCATCAGATTTTCTCCCGCGCTGTGTGCCGTCCTGGCGCTGTCGCGGATTCCTCACCGGCGTGAGGGCTCGTCAATCTCCGACGTCGGATCGTGGATTGTGAGCATTCCAGTTCGCGTTCGGGGATTGTTGCGGTTGATTTTCAAGAAGCCGTATATGAGGAGTCAGGGCTTGGTCTTGAGAGAGGTGAGGACCATGGTCTTTCCCGTCGGATGACGCATCCCCCCTGTTTGGTTACTCTCGCTGGGCTGTAGGCGCGCCCCGATGCACCCGGTAATGGGTGTTGACCGCTGGACGTTTTCATCTGCATCCGGATGATTCTTCGTTGCAGAGGCGAATTTGCGTGAAAGCTGGCGGGGAAACAGCGGCGATCCTTTCGGGAGATCGACTTCAGGTATTCTCTGGCTTTGATTTTGTCGTCTGTGGCCCCGATTTGGGTTGAGGATTTCACCGTTTTTCGGGAATGACGGAGGACCGTATTTTCGTGCAGGCAAATCCGGTCACTTTTCGAAGCCGGGAATTCCTGTTTCCTGAGCGCGACGTGGGACGATCCCGGGCACGATCCGAGTGGGCCTGTACGGTCCAGTTGTGCACCAACTGATGTGTCAGATATCGCCGCTTGCGTAACGGGGGCTCTTCCCTGTTTCGTCACTGTGCAATTGGGTCCAACGGTGCCAGTTGAGACACAATAACCATCCTCAACTTCCGACGAGTGATTTGCGAACCGGTCAGGGAAGGCCCACTACGCGACAAAAATTCGAGAGGGAGCGGTACCTGCCTCAATCGCAAGGGACCTGGTCATTCTGAGGGAGGTGGCAATCTAGATTGCCGCGACCGAAGGGGCCGTAGGTCATCCCTCGTAGGAATCTCCTCAATGCTGGTGGAAATGGGGTTCGTTGGCAGTGCTGCCCCGGCCTGTCTCCGCCACATTCGAGGAAATCCTTCGGCTGACAGGCGTCAGCTTCAGGATGACTCGGCGTTCAGAATTCTTGCCGTGTAGTAAGCAGAGAAGGGGGGCAAGGTCAGAAAGGAGACTCATTCATTTTCATTGGTCTTTCTGCAGCGTATCGGCAGGTTTGACCCACTCGGGTCGGTGCCTGCCGGCTTCATCACTCATCGAGTAACCGACTATGTCAGACAACGAGAACAAAAAATTTCGTAGACTCCTCGAGCTCATCGGGGATAAGAAGTACGGCTTCATGCGCGAGCTTCGGCCGGACCTTCCGAAAGACGACGACGATCCGTTCATGCCACCCCCTCTCATCCGCAAGTTTAATCTGCGAGACGGGGTCATTATCGAAGGCGACCTAAAGCCCGGTCGGAAGGGGGGGATGCAGGTTGGCTGGATCGATACCGTCATGGGCATTCCGCCGAAGGAGTGGGCGCAACTCAACACTTTCGATCACGGCGCCAGTATTTATCCGGAAGAGAAGTTGAACCTCATTACGGGTCCCGACGACACGTCCATGCGCGTGCTTGACCTCGTTGCTCCCCTCGGCAAGGGACAGCGTGCTCTCATCGTGTCGCCGCCCCGGGCCGGCAAGACCATCATGCTCAAGGACATCGCGGCCGGCGTGACGGAGAACCATCCCGAGGTGGAACTCGTGGCGCTGCTCGTCGACGAGCGGCCCGAGGAGGTAACGGACTTCCGCCGCACTACTGACGCCCAGGTGTTTGCCTCTTCCAATGATCGGGGCGAGGACAATCACGTTCGCGTCTCGACGCTGGCGCTGGAGCACGCGAAGCGCCTCGTGGAGATGGGCAAGGACGTTGTGCTTTTGCTCGATTCCCTGACCCGCCTGGGGCGCACCTTCAACCTGTGGGTCGACGGCAGCGGGCGCACCCTCTCGGGCGGGCTCGACGCCGAAGCGCTCAAGGTGCCGCGTCAAATCTTCGGGGCGGCCCGCAACGTCGAAGACGGCGGCTCTCTCACGATCATTGCCTCTGCGCTGATCGAGACGGGCAGCCGCATGGACGAGGTCATCTTCGAAGAGTTTAAGGGCACCGGTAACTCTGAAGTCGTGCTCGACCGCGAGATGGCTGACAAGCGCATTTTCCCGGCCGTCAACCTGCGGGAGAGCGGCACTCGGAACGAGGAGCGACTGCTGGGCGAGGTGCGCCGGAAGAAGCACAACCAGCTGTTCCGAGCCCTGAACTCCCGCTCGCCGATTGAGGCGATGCAGGCCCTTCAGCGGCATCTGCAAAACAGTCCTTCAAACGCGCACCTGCTCAACGAACTCGTGCCGGAGTAGGATCGTGCGGCCGCTCCTGAGGGTCTTTCGCAGAAGGACGGCTTTTCGGCTCCTCGGTGTGGTGTGTTGCCGAGAGCGAACGGGGATGTGGGGGAGGCGCCTTTTGTGTCGAAAACGGATCCCGGGGTTCCACGTCGGCTGAAGGGGGATGAAGCGGTTGTCAGGAGGGGCCGTTGACGTTATGGTTGGAGGAGGGGATGTGTCTTGAGAGTGTAAGCATTGCTAC
>CAZSBW010000271.1:0-4774 GCA_964604815.1 uncultured Salinivenus sp.
ACCTTTTCGCCGTCGGTCACGAGCTGCCCCTCGTCCGCGCGGCGGTGGAAGCAGGACTTGAAGCCCGTGTGGCAGGCCCCACCCTCCTGCTGGACCGTAAAGAGGAGCGTATCGCCGTCACAGTCGATCCGTGCCTCTTGAATGGTCTGGGTGTGTCCGCTCGTCGCCCCCTTCACCCACCGCTCCTGCCGCGAGCGGCTCCAGTAGACCATGCGCCCGGTGTCGAGCGTCTCGCGAAGCGTCTCGGCCGTCATGTAGGCCATCATCAGCACTTGGTCGGTGGCGGCGTCCTGCACGATGGCGGGAACGAGCCCGTCGTCGTCGAAGGTCACAGCGTCGAGAAGGGCATCCGAGTTCGGCATGAGAGAGAAACGGTTGGTGGAAATGGACGAGCACAACGATTCAAAGTCCGTCCCCGGCAATGGTTCGACGCGGACTCAACAATGAACCTGCCCTGCTATCGTCGCGTTCATCAAACGATTGGCTGCTCACCGAACGGCCCCGCCCATGCGACGCGTGTTTTCGTTCTTCATTCGGATTCCCCGCCTGCTGTTCATCGGGCTGGTGCGGGCGTACCAGCTTCTCTTGTCGCCGCACCTGGGCAACACCTGCCGGTTCCACCCCACGTGCTCGCAGTACGCCATCGAGGCATTTCGACAGTACGGTGCCGTTCGGGGTGTTATTCTTACCCTCTACCGCTTGGGGCGCTGTCATCCGTGGGGCGGACACGGCTATGATCCGCCGCGATGGTTTGGGGAATCGACGCCGACGGTACAGAGCAACGTGCCAGATTCTGATACGTGAATCGTGAAACGTGAGGCTGCCCGTCACCTCACGCATCACGTCCCCCGCTCCCACCACTCGCGGTCGTCGGACGCGGGGGCGGGCACCGGATCGGGCTCGGGCTGCGTGTCGTCCGCGTTCCGCGGCGCGGGGCGGGGCGGACGGCCCTCGGACGGCTCCGGGAGGGGATCGAGGCGAAGGAGATAGCGCAGATAGCGTCCGACGGACAGAACCGGCATCTCGTCGAGCCGGTCGCAGACACGCTCCCGCTCGGTCTTTTGCACCCGGATCTTTTTCTTCGTGCGGGCGATCTGATCGTCGAGGTCTTCGACTCGATGGTCGATGTAGCGGCGGAGACGACGCTCTTCGGCGGGCGAGAGCGTGTCGGGCACCTCGTCCTCGTACTTCTGCACCAAGGCCGCCCGCCACATGTTGATGCGGGCGCGAGCCTCGTCGCTGATGCGCCGCACGTCAGCTACAGCCTCGGGGGTGGCCTCGTAGGCAGTGCGAATGTTGGCCACCTTGAGGCGCACCACATGCTTGTGAATGATGCCCTCTACTTCCCGCACCTCCCCGATGAAGTGGTGCTTGAGCCGATCGTGGAGCGCCTCTTCCTGTAGTTCCTCCAACCGCTCCGCCCGCCGCTCGTCAATGGAGTTGAGCAGCTCGGCTCGCTTTTCTTTTAGGCTCTCCACCTCCCGTTCCAGCCCCCGAATGGCCTCCGTGAAGCGCTCCGCCTCTTGCTGCAGCCGCCGGCAACGCCGCACGAGCGAGAGGCGCCGGAACCGACGCACGGCCCACCCGCCGCCGAGCAGTGCGCCCGTCCCCAGCAGAGCGAGTGCGACGGATGGGAGGCCCGCGCCCCCAACGGCCCCGGCGAGCACGACCAGACCAACCGCCGCAGGCACAAAGTAGCGCGCAAACGAGCTGCGGTTGGTCCGGGAGCGGCCCCGCTCTCGCCGCGCCCGGTCCACCGACACGTCGGCCGGCTCCAGGCGCCCGGCGCGCACGTCATCGAGCGGGGGCACGTCCGCCGGATCCACGTAGCAGGCCGTACGCAGGGCCGCCGCGAGATCGGCGACGGGATCGAGGGCGGCCAAATCGTCGAACAGCGGCGACTGCTCGGGGTCGTAGAAATCTGCGTCGCGAAAGAGCAGGTTCTCCCCATTGTCGTATTCATTCCAGAGCCCGGGCTCTGCGGCACAGGCGCGCAGGGCCGTGTGGATGACGAGGCCGGGAAAGCGATCGAGGAAGGGTCCAAAGTCGGCGTCGGTGCGGTCGGGGTGCTGGTAGTTGCGGTGCCCGACCTCCGCGCTTCGCCGGCCGTCCAGAGCGGGTACGTACATCGTGTCGTAATCGACGAGGCGGAGCTGTAGGTCGTCGCCCTCCGCTTGCACGAGCACGTTGCCGTGCTGAAGGTCGCCGTGAGCCAGTTCCTCCCCGTCAAGCGCGTCCATCAGATCGGCCCACGTCTCGGCCAGGCGCGCGAGGGTGTCGGGGGCGTCGAGGTGCTCGCGGACGAAGCGATTCAGCACCGTTCCCTCCACCCATTCCATCTTCAGAATCGGATAGTCCGTGCCCGCCACCCGGATGCCCTCGGCCTGATAGTCGAAGTCGACGAACGCAGCGAGATCGACAGCATCGAGGTGATCGGCAACCGCCTCGTAGCGCGCCTGCTGCTCGGGCTGCTCGTTCAAAAAGCACTTCACCGCCACCTGCCGCCCAGTCTCCGTCGTCATCGGAAATACCGCAGCGAAGGCCCCGGTGATGGGCTGCGGCAGGCCCAGGACGTTGGTTCGGGGGGTCGCGGTCTGCAACTCCGCGTCGGCAAAGGCCGATTTCGGCACCTGTACCGCCTCCTGGTAGTCGCTGGGGGTGGGGTAGTCCGGCATTCCGGTGAGGGCATTTTTCGTCGCGAGATGCCGATTTCGAGCCGACGGGCCGTATATCGGTATGTGCGTGTGGGTGTTTGTGAGTGTGGGCGGGGAAAATCTCACCAGTCGAGCCACCATCGATGCCAGAAATCCTCCCGCTTGACAACCACGCTCACACTTCCAAACTCCCACACTCAGCCCCCCCAGCCTCAGACTACGCGCTCGTCGAGGCGTCCTCGTTCAGTTCGTGCGACGCTGCCAGTTCCAAAACGAGGAGCGTGGCATCGTCGTTGCGGAGCGCTCCGTTTTTCCGGGCAGTCTCGATTTTGTCTCGAAAGGCGTCCGGGTCGAGCGTGCTCACGTCTGCCGGCTCGCCGCCGAGCAGCCAGGCGGCGACGGCGTCGGTGGCCAGCACAAACCGATCACCGGGGCGCCACGATCCGGTCGTCGCGTCGGGAGACGGCACCTCGTGGGTCGACCGGCTTGGGACGAGCGCAGGGCGATTCGTAAACGCGTCGGCCGTCTCGAACGGCCAGCTTTGGACGAGCGCCCCGTCCCGCACGTGGAAGAGGCAACAGTCGCCGACGGAGACGGCCCACCACTGCCCGTCGGCGTGGAGGGAGAGGCCCAGCACCGCCGCAAAGGCCCCCTCCGTCGCCTTCGCCGCCACGTACCAGGGCCGGTCCGCCGCTCCCTTGCGAACGTTCGCCTGCCACTCTTCCTGCCACCCCGGCACCGCGTCGCAGAACGCCTCGGCGGTCGTCGCCCCGCGCTGCACGACGCCGCGCACCAGTCGCTTCGCCCAGGCGCGAGCGAAGACCGATTCCGTCGCCCCGTCGGCCACCGCCGCGCACACCGGCCATTCCTCGACCGACACCGCCGCCGCATCCTCGTAGTCCCCCGCCTCGCCCCCCTTCCGAGGCACAGCGCAGGTCCAGTGCTCGACCGACGGATTTGCCATAACAAACGCAGAAACAGTAAATCGTTGAGTTCCCCGTCTCACGAGGCACAGAACGTTCTCCCCCGCTCTCCCACTCTCCCTTTCCCCCACTCACACTCCAGGCACAATGTCTGGACCCAGGCAGGAAGTCGGCTTCGCCTGTTCCTGGCGGAGTAGCCCAAATTCTACCGCAGGTTGCTCGGGCGCGTCCCAATCTCCAGAAACGCGACGAGGGCTGTGGGGTCGGCGTTGAAGACGAAGCCCCGCGTGTCGAGGTCCACCGTGTAGCCCTCCTGCTCCGCCGCCGAGCGCATCGAGAAGGGCAGGCGGCTGGACATCTGAAAGAGCGTCTCGGCGTACTCGTCGTCCGCCGGCATCGCGGCGCGGCTCGACGGCAGCTCCACCGGCGTCGCCTCCGACTCCGACAGATGCACGTTGAAGAGGAGCACCTCCCCGTCGTCCGTCCCAAACTCGCGGAGCTGCTGGGCGTAGCGGAGGGGGTCGCCGTCGGTCGCTTCGCCGTCGGTCACGTTGAGCACTACCGGCGGGAAACTGCTCGGATGCTCGTTGATCCAGCCGCGCACCCGCTGGGCCGCCAGGTCGAGCGCCTGGCACATGGGCGTGCCGTTCTTGGCCTGCGGGTCGAACCAGATGGGCGTCTTCACGCGCTGCTCAGTGGTGCCGCCGTCTCCGTCGTCCACCTCCTTCACGCGCTGCTCCATGCGCCGGGGCCGGTCGGCCAGGTGGCTGATGGGCACCAGCCCCGTGCCGGTCTCGTGCTCCTCGGCGGGCTGGACGAGGGGCTGCACGCGCTCGCCGTAGCCGATGATGCCAACGTGAAAGTAGTCGCGCACCCCTTCCTCCTTCGCGCAGCGCAGCACGAGGTTCTGGAGGAGGCTGTTCACCGTATCGGCCAGTACGCGGGCCTTGCTCGGGGCGGCGTCGCCCGTCTTCTCGGCGCCCCCGAACGGATCCTGCATCGACGCCGACTGGTCGAGCAAGAAGAGGAACGCGGTGGGCTGCTGGCGGCTAATTTCGGCGGAGTACGGCATGCCCGGATCGATCGATTTGACCAAGCGAGGTGTCTTGCACTCGCATCGCCCATCCCCGCCGTCGTTCCAAGCAGCGTGTAAATGAGCGACAAACTCGGTCCCCGATTGCTCGGCCGCTACGCCCC
>CAZSBW010000272.1:0-4759 GCA_964604815.1 uncultured Salinivenus sp.
CGGAAGAGCAGTACCGGGCGTGGGATCAGACCCTCACGGGCGGGGCGCTCCTCGGGTTTGGGGCCGGTTCTATCGCCGGCCTGCTTCGGTCAGCCGCGAGTGGCTTCGGTGGATTCGGCGGGGGCAGTTTTGGGGGCGGTGGCGCCGGCGGATCGTGGTAGCCGTCGCTCCACACAATCCGCGCTCCTTTTCCCTGTTTTCTCGAACGAGTCCCCAAATCGACGATGAGTACTGACCGACTGGCCAAGCTGAAAGAATTCTACGAGGAGGATCCGGACGACCGGTTTACGCGATTTGCTCTCGCCCAGGAGCACTTGAAGCACGGCGATACGGACGAGGCGCTTGCCTTTTTCGAGGAACTCGTGGAGACCGACCCCGACTATGTGGGCACCTACTATCACCTCGGCAAGCTCTACGAGCGCCTCGACCGCACCGAGGACGCCCTCGACACCTACGAGCAGGGCATAGAGGTAGCCCGCGAACAGAAGGAGCAAAAGGCCCTCTCGGAGCTCCAGGACGCGAAGCTGAAGGCTGAAGGCATCGGTTTTGGCTGAGGGATCTTCACGGGAGCGATGCCGTGCACGTCGGCAAGAGAGCGGTTCCTGTCACTCGCCCCGGCGATTCTTCTGCGATGCGCACCGTCGTTTTCGTTCTCGGACTCGCGCTGATGACGGGCGTCGGGCCCGTCGCAACGTACGGCCAGGCCCAGACCGATTCCATCTACACGGTACAGTCCGGCGATACGCTCTACAGCATCGCCCGAAAGGCAGGCGTGTCGGTGCGTACGCTGATGGAGTGGAACGACATGGAGACCACGACCATCGAGGTGGGTCAACGGATCCGCGTGCGTCCCCCCGGCGAGGCCGCCCGGACGCAAGCGGACGCCGACGCGGAAGAGGCTGCTCCGTCTCGATCAGAACCTGCTGCGCCCCCAGAGAATGCGGACACGGTTTCCCCCAATCGCCCGGCCCCATACGGCCGACACACTGCGGAAACGGGCGACACCTTCGTGACCCTTGCCCTTCGACTGGGCACCACTGCCAATACGCTCTTCTCCCTCAACGACAGCACGACCGCGCCCCTCTCGTCGGGCCGCACGCTCCGCCTGCCCCGCGGCTTCGGGCCGCCGACCCACGTCGTGCAACCGGGCGAGACCCTCTACAGCATCGGGGGGGAGTACGGCGTGAGTGCCCGCGCCCTGAAGAGCGAGAACAACCTCAGCGGAAACGCCCTCACACCCGGCCAGCGCCTGCGCATTCCGGGCCGCTCAACCCCGGATGTGCCCCCCCTCGGGGAATGGGCAACACCGGACTCGACGGGTCGCGTCGCGATCTATCCCGCTGCCTTTGCCGGACGACTCACGGCCAGCGGCACGGCATACGATCCCGACGACCTCGTCGTAAGCCACCCGTCGCTGCCGTTCGACAGTGTCGTGCTTCTATCCACGAAGGATCCCACCAACCACACCTTCGCCCGGGTCATCGACCGGGGGCCCGTCGAAGAAGGCGTGCTGATGGACGTATCGGACGCGGTAGCACAGACGCTCGGCCTCGACCCCGATACACCCTCGTCCGTGGCACTCCGGGTCGTGTGGGTCGCGACTGAATGACCCTGCGCCTTTGCGACTCCGCTCCCCATGAGTGCTGATGCCCCGATCGGCCTGCGCGCGTACCACCGATTCACCCGGTCGGCAACGTACGGCGTGCTGAGCAGTCTCCCCCTTTTTGTGCTCTACGAGACGATGATCGTGGCCGTCAGCACGGGCACAGAGGCACCAGTGCGGGTGGGAGCCGAGGTGTGGCTGAAGGACCTGTTGGCCATGACGGGCGTGCGGGGCGGTCTCCTTCTGGTCCTCATTGCCGTCCTTGCGGGCCTTGCTGCCGTTGTTCGCGATCGAAAAAAGGACATCCCGCTCCGGACGCGGTATTTTGCGGGCATCGTGGCGGAAGGCGCCGTGTACGCTGTCATCGTGGCGATCCTCGTGTCAAATCTCGTCGCCGCAATCTTTGCGTGTGCTCCGCCGGTGGAAGGCGACCTTTGGACCCAGCTTGCCCTGTCGATTGGGGCCGGGCTCTACGAAGAATTGCTCTTCCGCGTCCTGCTCGTAGGCGGAATGGCCCTTCTGTTCTCCCCTTTCTTCAACAACCCGAACGCCGGCTACCTGCTCGCTGCAATCCTGGGCGCGGCTCTCTTCAGTCTCGTCCACTACGTAGGCCCCCTCGGCGACCCGTTCGAGTTGCCGTCGTTCACGTTTCGTTTCGCATTCGGCCTGGCACTGAACGTGCTTTTCCTCTGGCGCGGCTTCGGCGTCGCGGCCTGGACCCACGCCCTCTACGACGTGATGGTGGTAACCGGCACGCTCGGGTAGCGTGGAAGACGACGGGCGAAGCGGATTGGGGGAAAGCCCGCATTCCCCCCGCACCGCCGGACGTCCGCGGATGCATCGTTCGGAGCGCTTCAGGGATAGAGGTTGGCGTTGGCCTCCTCCGAGGCGAGAATTCGGACTTGAGTCGAGAGGGTAATGGTTTGGCCCTGAACCTCGTAGACCGCCTCTCCCAAAACGGCCCGGTACCCTTGATCGGGTCGCGGGACGTTGATCTCGTGCTCCCCATCGTCTTGCGAATCGATGGAGGTGGTGTCAAATTCCGCGTCACGGAAGTCGCGGCTCGAAGAGTGGGCCTGCCAGAGGCGAACCGCGTCGGGGTCCCGACTGGACGTCACGGTGAGTGTAACGCCCTCCTCCCCGGTCGAGTACGTCCAATCGAGAGCAGGAAATTGAACCCCGCTGGCAGCCCTTCGGGCGAAGGCGCCCACCGTCCGGAGCACGTTCGCGGCGTCGGACACCCCGTGGCCCTCGTTTGGCAGATACAGCACGTGCTTTTCGCCCTGAAGGTCGTCCCAGTACAGGTTGAGTGCATCGATGGGCCAGAAGGCGTCGTTCGTCCCGAGAACCACGAGCTTCGGCTGTGAAATGCGGTCTCGGTAGCGATAGGGGTCGACGATGTCAAGTAGGGTCTCACCCTCGGGGGTGTCCACAACCTCGGGAAATCCCCGCTCCGAATAGTCGGCGATGCGGCTCGAGTAGTCTCCCCACGCTTCCAGCTGATGATCGAGCTGCGGCCCCATCTTCAGAATGTCGAAAACCATGGGCGCGAGTGCCGCCACTCGGTCGTCTATCGCGGCGGTCAACCAGGTGGTCCATCCTCGCTTCGAGGCCCCGGTCACGGTAAACCGGTCGACCTTGTTCGAATAGTTCTCGGCGGAGTACTCCTCCACGGCGTCCATCGCCTTTACCGCCGACTTTGTCATCGGCAACAGGAGCGGCCACGTCTCTTCCGAGGGGGAGTCCAGAAATTGATCAAAGGTGTAGGCGATCAACTCGTCCTCTCTGCGCCCGTCGAATAACGGTTGGTTCGGCACCTGTTCGAGCATTGCCACCGTCTGGCCGGACACCCGAGCCGCCAGCGCAAGCAATTGGCACTGCTCCGACCGACCGCCTTCGCTCAGGTCGTCCTGGTCTCCTCCTCCAATCAACAGGACCCCGTGGTCCGCGAAAGAGGGAGCGGAGGGACGCACCACGAAAAGCCGGTGCCTCCACCGGATGTCGCGCCAGCGCTGCGAGGTGAGACGCAGTTCAGCGCACTCCCCCCCTCTGATTGAGGTCGTGCCGACTTCCTCCCAGGAATAGGCGGGCGTGGGGGCGTCTACGTAGCGCTCCAGAGGGGGCTTCTGGGGCATCTCCTCCTCGCCATTCTGCGAGTCACAAGCCCCCAGGACCACTCCCACCGCGCCGATCAGCGTCCAGACGAGTAGGGACCGCAGAAAAGCCGAGCAGGTCGAGAATTGGCGAACCTTGTCGATCGTCATACTGAGAAATGTCCCAATTCAGTTAAGAGAATGGGGTTCCCCCCCAGGCGACCACAATTTGGTTATCAACGATGTTGGTCAATTAACAAACTTGCCATCGTTCCGGTTTCAACTTAATTCAAGTCGCTCTAGTGTAGAACGATTCAGGAGGCGCTTCGCTTTTTTCCAATTTGGCAAAAACAAGTATCAGTTTTACCAAAAAGATGATCAAACGTGATCAGTGGGGCCGTATGGCGATGCGGTCCTACGTCCACCTTATGCCATTGTATTCGGCAGGAAGAACTGCACGAGTCTACTGAAGAGCGACCCGCTCAAAGGAATAGAACGTTTCGCCCTCAAGCCGCCACGAAGACGCACGGTGGACGTTCGTAGATGGGGTGCGATCTTTTTTCTCTCGGAGACAATGATTCGCGGTTCTCCGCATCGATGTGATCGCAGGTCGTTCCCCCAGCCAAACGCTCTGTCGGGAACAAACCGGGCACGCGGAAAGCGCAGAGCCCCCCATTCGGCTCCTCCTGCGCCCACGCCTTCCGATGGTTTCACTGGCTCTTTGGGAATCCATACGGGTCCGCCGTTGCATCCGCGACGCCTATTCCGTACCGTGCCTTATCCTCGTGTGCTTCTTGTTCAGGCGCGCGGGTTCGCTGTTCTTCTGTGTCCAGCGCCTAATCGGCCATGTTTGGTGAGTTCGTTCCCCTTTTTATCATGATCGCGCTGGCCCTCGGACTGGCCCTCACATTGCTGGCGGCCGCTGCGTACGTCGGCCCGAGCCGTCCCAGCGACACCAAGACCATGCCTTACGAGAGCGGCATGGATCCGGTGGGCAGCGCCCACGAGCGGTATTCGGTCAAGTTTTATCTCGTGGCTATGATCTTCATCGTCTTCGACGTGG
>CAZSBW010000273.1:0-4758 GCA_964604815.1 uncultured Salinivenus sp.
CTCTTCTCTCGCTTCTCCTCCCGGTAGCGGCTCAGACGACGCACGTTCACCATCAGGGCCGCCCCGTAGATCACCATCTTCGCCCGCTCTTGCCCTCGCGTCGGCAGCTTGTCTCCGTCGAGTCCACGTTTTAAGGACCGCATCGTCGCTTCCACCGGCGCGCGCACCGACCGATCCTCCTCCCTCAATCCTTGGCGCATCCGGGCCACCTCCACTGAACGCTCCGACACGTACATCGTCGGCCCCGCGCGTCGCTGCTGAGCACGGCACGGGCCGCCGAGCAGCGGACATTCCTCACAGTCCCGACCGCTGTCGGGAGATACAGCGATGCAGCGCTGCGCAGCGAGTGCTTTCAGAGTGCGGAACGCCGCGAGGCGAAAACGCAGCGCCCCGAAGGAAGTACTCTTGGGGTGCCGCTCGGAGCCACCAGGGGTGTTTTGAGATAGTTCCTAAGGAGCGATGGTCCGTACGGCCCCGACACGGTGTTATACCAATTATGCGAGAACGGAGTGCACGTCCCCCGGTGCCCGTTCCTCGTTTGAGCTGCTGTGCTTCTCTCGGGAAAGATCCCGGGTCCGGGGATCTGGGATTCCCTTACCCGGGATGGACCGGGTTTCAAAAGGAGGCACCTTCGTCTTACGGACCCCCTCGAAAAATGCACAGTGGTCTTCGGCCTTCGGTACTACGTCCACCGGAAGGCCCACGCCGCCACGGTGGTGCTTGCGAGACCCATTCCAGCGAGGCTGAGCGCCGCCGTTCCGTTCCACTGCCCGTGCAGCCAGGCGTCCCGGAGGAGCTGTGTAACGTGGGTGAGCGGCAGAGCGAGGCTCGCGGTTTTTAGCCAGTCGGGGAACAGGAACTGCGGAATGGCTGCGCCCGATAGGAACAGCATCGGAAAGAAGAGGAGCATGCCCGCCGCCTGCGCTGCACGGGCGGTAGGAACGAGGGCGCCCAGTAAGAAGCCGAGGGCCAAGAAGGTGATGCCGGCAAACAGTAGGGCGCCGAGCGTCAGCAGGGGGTGTGCCGGGAGGGGCGCGTCGTAGACGGCCATCGCCACGACGAGGAGCAGGCCGGTGCTCCCGACCAGCATGGCGAGGTTCACGGCGGCCTGGGTGCCCAACACGGTCGTGGGGCGGAGCGGCGTGACGCGGAACCGGCGCAGGATGCCCTTGTCCCGCTGCGTCGCCAGGGTGATGGGCAGGCTCAGCAGGCCAAGGGAGCCCACCGTGAGGGCCACGTAGCCCGGAAGGGCGTAGGTGGCGTAGCCTACGCTCCCAGGGGCGGAGCCGGGGGTGTTGCCGAAGATGGCACCGAAGGCGAAGAGCAGAAGCAGCGGAAAGCCCAGCGTGAAAAACGTGGCGGCGGGCTCTCGCAGAAAGAGCTTCGATTCGGTCCAGGTGAGGGTGAGAAAGGCCTTCATCGGTTTGGCAGGGTGTAAACGGGACTGCTGAATGAGAAAAGTGCGCTGCCTCCAGCTTGATTATGAGTCATGAGTTGGTGAGTCATGAGTTGGTGGGTCATGAGTTGGTGAGTCACGAGGATTCCCTTTCGGACGGCGGGGCTGTATTTGAGGTGGGCGTGGAGGAGGCAAGGCGATCGTCGGTGAGGGTGAGGAAGACATCTTCTAGCGTGGCGCGCTCGGCGTGGAGGTCGGTGGGCGTGACCGATTGATCGGTGAGGTGGTGCACGACGGTCGTCAGCAGATCGTCGTCGCCCCGCACCTGCACGCGGCTGTCGTCGACAGTGACGGTCTGCACGCCGCTTCCTTCACGCAGCGGAGCCGGGTCGAAGGCAGCGGGTGCAGTGAAGTGGACGCGGTAGGGGGCGTCGAGACGGTCAATGAGGGCGGAGGGCGTGTCGAGCGCGACGCACCGGCCTTGGTGCATCATGGCGACCCGGTCGCAGAGTGCCTGGGCCTCATCCATGAAGTGCGTGACCAACATGACGGTGGTGCCTGATGCCTGCACCTCTCGAAGTAGACCTCGCGTGCCCCGGCGCGCTTCCGGATCGAGTCCAGTCGAGATCTCGTCGAGCACCACGAGGTCGGGGTCGTGCACGAGGGCGAGGGCCACGAACAGGCGCTGCTTCTGGCCGCCGGAGAGGTCGGCGAAGGCCGCGTCACGCTTGTCCGCCAGGCCCCAGCGGTCAAGGAGGGCGTTCTGGTCGGTGGTCTCCGAGTAGAAGGAGGCGAACAGGCTGAGGGCCTCGCGGACGGTGATGCGGTCGGGGAGAGCCGCCTCCTGCAGCTGGGCCCCCACCTGACGGTAAAATGCGGTGGACGAGGCCTGCTGCGGGTCCATGCCGAGCACCCGCACGGTGCCTGCGTCCGGCTGCCGAAGGCCCAGTGCGCACTCGACGGCGGTCGTCTTGCCGGCGCCGTTCGGGCCGATCAGGCCGAAGATTTCGCCCTCCGCCACGTCCAGGGAGAGGTCGTCGACGGCGACCGTTCTGCCGTACGTTTTGCGGAGGGACCGGAAGGAAAGGGCGGACGACATGGTTCGGGGTGGGGTTTACCAGAACCGGATGGGATCGGGATTTCCCCGGGGAGCCGAGTCACGAGTTTGCAGTCACGAGTGGGTGAGTCATGAGTTGATGGGTCATGAGTTGATGGGTTATGAGTTGATGGGTCATGAGGGCGTTTGTAATCGCTGTGTCTTCGGACGACGAACGTGGTGTGACTCGTGCACCTGAGACGTACGAGGCCGTTCAGCTCTGCTTCTCTTTGGCCTTCGGCAGGAGGACCTGCTTCACCCATCCGTAGTCGGGGTTGATGTCCAGGGCCGTCTCGAACGCCGTGCGGGCCTGATCATACCGTTCCGCGTCCATGTGGGCGATGCCGATCCAGGCGTAGGCCTCGGCGTGCCCCCAACTGGGCATCAGCGGGTCGTCGATCGACTCCTGCTCGGCGAGGCGGGCGGCTTTCTTGAACTTCTTCAGGGCCTGCTCTTTATCGCCGCCAAACATGCTGGGCGTGTAGAAGTCCGACGTGCCGTCGATGATCCACACGCGCGGATTATCGGGGCTACGCTCCTTCGCCGTTTCCATGGCCTCGTTGGACTTCGGGCCGAGGGACATGCCTCGCATCGGGTTCATGCCCATCATCCGGCCGTAGCAGCCGGAGAGCAGAGCCCAGGCGTCGGCCATCGTCTCGTTCACCTCCGTTGCGCGCTTCAGGTGGCTGATGGCGTCTTCGATCACCTGCTCACGCCGGTCCTCGTCGTCTTCGGGGATCTGGTTGATCATTCGGAAGTTGGCGAGGCCGACGTAGTAGTGCGCGAGCGCCTTGTTCTCGCTGCCGTTTGTCGCTTGTTCGGCGACGGCGCGGGCCTGTTTCAGGGAGTTGATGGAGCCGTTATCGGTGGCCTCGCGGATGAGGGTCTTGGCCTGTCGGACGAGCGAATCGGTCGTCGCCGTCTTGGGGGTAGGCCCACCGGCGGAGGCAAACGCCATCGGCGTGCTGGTCCCGCACGCGACGAGAGCGATTAGCAGTAAGCACACGGTGAGGAAGAGCGAGGGCTTTCGAAGGAGTGGCGGGGTTGAGGGCATGGGGGTTGTGGTATGAGTTGAGGGTTGTGCGTTTTGGGTTTTTGTGGCGCGGGTCGTGAGTTGGTGGGTCATGAGAGCGAATGAGTCATGAGTGAATGAGTCATGAGTGGGGGCGTCATGAGGGCGGAGGAGAGGTGCTCTAGCGGGTGGGGAGAGCGGGACCCTGTGATGCTGCGTCGTCGAGGAGGGCGGGACGGTCTACGACCTGTCCGTGGTAAATCACGCGGTCAATCTGTTGGGTGTGACGAATGTCGTTAAGCGGGGAGGCATTCAGGACGAGCAGATTGGCCCGATCGCCGCGCTGCAGGCCGAAGGGGGCGTCCAGGAAGCGGCCAGGGGCGGTCGTGGCGGCGGCGAGGACCTGCCAGGGTGAGAGGCCCGCCTGCGTCAAAAGAAGGAGCTCGCGGTGCAGCGAGTAGCCCTGGAAAACGCCGGGGTTGCCCGCGTCGGTCCCGGCGAGGATGGGGATGCCGGCTCCGACTCCCTTCTGCACCGCGTCCAGGCGCGTCTTTCGGTGCTTGGCCTGGCGGTCGAGCCAGGCCTGAATGCCATCGGGGAGGCCCGAGGTGTCGCGGTAGGATGCGAGAAGAGTCGAGTCCGCGACGACCTGGAGCAGATCGCCACCCAGTCGGGTCGGGTGCTGGAGCCAGTGAGACAGTTCGGTGTGCACGGTGAGCGTGGGAATCCAGGCGGTGCCCCAGTCCTGCATCGCCGCGAGGGTGGAGTCGGGAAGAGGCGCCGGTGGCGTATGCGTGATGGCGTCCACGCCCGCCGCGATCGTTTCGTGGGCGCCCGTCCACGATTCGACGTGCACCACCGTCTTGAGGTCGTGACGGTGAGCCGCGTCGACGATCGTCGTCATCGTGGCCCGATTCATCGACGGGTAGCGGTCGGTGCGGTAGGGATGATACACCAGCTTCAACACGTCGGGCTGCCGCGCCGCAAGCGAGTCGACCGTCTGACGGGCCTCTTTCGGAGAGGACACCGTTCGAGTCGGGATGCCATACTCGGTGCCGTGACCGTCCGGGCACGTGAGGATGGGACCGGCGGCATAGATGTCCGCCCCGAGCGACAGCGAGGAAGTAGTTTCAGACTGGGCCCCCAAAAAGCCCTCGGAGCGCTGCTCATTGCGGAGGTCGAAGATGTAGTCCTCGGGTGAGAAGAGGTCGAGGAAGGCCGTGACGCCGGCGTAGAGCATCATTTTGGCGGTCC
>CAZSBW010000274.1:0-4746 GCA_964604815.1 uncultured Salinivenus sp.
GCTGGCGGTTGAAGGGCCAGAAGTAGCTCACCTGCAGGTCGAGGCGGTGGTAGGCCGGAAGGCGCTCGCTCCCCACCGGCCCGTCCACCGGCAGGAGGGCGCCGGAACGCGATTGGTCGGTCCCCACGACGGGCGTGAACGGCTGCCCGGTCGTGTAGCGGTACGTGCCGCCGATCCGGATCTGATCGATGACGCGGACCTTGCCCACCACCGTTGTCTGGTGCGTGAGGTCGAAGGGGGCCGGTCCATTCTCAAGCTCAAGTTCCTCCGTTCCTTGATCCCGGGGTTGGGTGCGGTGGGAGCGAAGGAGGCTGTACGAGGCCCAGCCGTTGAAGCGCGTGCCGAGAAACGATCCGTACTTGGCGAAGAGGTCGACGCCCCGCGCGAGTCCCGTTCCGTCGGTCGCGTAGCGCGAGGGGCCGGTGCGGACGACCAGCTCGTGATACGGTTTGTGGTAGGCCTCCGCACGGAGCAGCAGGTTGTCGCGTTCGTGGCGCAGGCCAACCACGACGTGCTGGGCGCTTTGGGCCCCAAGCGCGTTTTCGCCGACGTGCTCGCTGTAGGTGCTGAGTTCCGGAAACTGGTGGTAGAGGCCCCAGGCGGCCCGCAGCTGGGTGTTGGGGGCGAACTTCCAGGAGAGTCCCATCCGTGGATCCAAGACGGGCGCCCCCGCACGGTTGTGGTAATCGGTGCGCAGCCCCACCCGCGCGACGAGCGACGAGAGCAGGCTCGACTCGGCTTCGGCATATCCACCGGCTCGGGTGGCCAGGAGCGATTCGTCGATCGAGCGCGTAGGGGCGTCCGAGGCCACCACGTCCGGCTGGGTCGGAACCGTACCGTCGAACCGGTAGCGCCGCCGCTCCACGGTGCCGCCGGTGCGGAGCGTCCAGCCCTCCGTCTCGTGCGTCGCGTCGAGGCGCAGTTTGGCAGCCCGGTCGGTCGGTTGCAGGTCAAGGGCGCCGAAGTCCTTCTCGGAGGCATAGCTGCTCCAGGACGCGCTCGACTCCACGGTCCACCCCGCCGTCCGGGTCGTCCACTGCAGGTTGTAGAGCTGATTCGTCGTCTCACCGCGATAGACACCGGAGTACGTGCCTTCTGTCGTCTCCACGCCGATGCGGTTGTGACGGGCGAAGGCGAAGAGCTTCAGTTGCCCGGTGTCGCCGTAGTCCCAGGTCAGGCTCAGGTTGCCGTCCAGGCCCTGCGGCACGGTGGCGTAGTCGTCGTGCTGGCCGTTGACGCGGAAGAGGAGGCCGGTGAAGGAGCGGTTGCCGGAGAGCCGGAGGCCGAGCTCATCCTCCACGAGCGGCTGGTCCAGGGAGACGGACGCGGCGGCGAGTCCAAGGTTCACGTACCGGCTGGATTCCCGGGGACGATCCTTCGACTCCATCGCGAGAACGCCCGAGAGCGCATCGCCGTACTGGGCGGAGAAACCCCCGGTGGCGAACGTCGTGCCGCCGACGAGGAAGGAACGTACGGCGCCGAACGAGCCGCCCGCCGGGGACTCGTAGCGGTACGGATGGTAAACCGTCGCCTGGTCGAGCAGGGTCTTGGTCTCGGTCACGTCGCCCCCGCGCACGAACAGGCCGGCGCCGTCCCCCGGCGAGGCCACGCCCGGGAACGACTGCAGGGCGCGGAAGAGGTCCCCGGCGGCCCCCGGCGTCGTCACCGCCTCAGACGAGCCCAGCGTCGCTTCTGATGGGGAACCGGTCGAGAAGGTCTCGCCGGTCACGACGGCCTCGTCAAGCTCGACGCTCTCGACCCGGAGCGGAAATCGAACGGTGGTCGTGTCCCCGGCCTGGAGCCGAATGGAGCGTTCCAACGGCTCATAGCCAACGGCCGAGGCCCGCAGGGTGACCGATCCGGTGCGCCTCGTTTCGAATTGGAATCGGCCCTCCTTTCCCGTGGCCGTGCCGGTCGTCGTGCCTTTGAGTTGCACGTTCGCGTAGGGCACGCCGGCACCCTCTTTCGCGTCGCGTACCTGGCCCTCTACGACGGCCGGCTGGGCGAGGGCCGGCGTTGAAACGAAGGCTAGGAGCCCGAGGAGACTGATGACCAGGCGAGCAGCACGGGTGGTGAGCATGGCGAGGAACGAGCGGGACGGGAGTGTGTGCGTCGTTACTCTCGTTCTCGCCTATTCGGAGGACCGGCCCGCGTTCGAGGGGAATCGACGGGTCGTGTGTGGGATCGACGGAGCGGGACGAGCAGCGATGAATACGTCTCGCAAAGTGGCACCGGTCTGTTCGGCCTCGGTCGGATTAGATCATGAGCGGACGAGCCATGCGTTCTACGAGTCATTGATCGTGGAACCCCCCGTGTCCCCGAAAGACATCTGCGGCCGAGACATACGAAAAGGGCCGACCCGCCGGATGGCGAATCGGCCCGAAAGACACGGTATGGCGAATGAACTCAGGCGACGACTTCGGCCTGCTCCTCAGGGACCGGCATGGCTTCGAAGCGCACGCCTCGGTCCCCCGGATACGGTTCGTGGTGGTCGTGCTCGTTTCGCCAGATCTCTTCCGGAATGCCCTCCGGAAAGGCCTCGCAGACCGCTTCGTCGTCGCGGTCGCGGTCGAGATGCTGGCAAGACTTACACATTGGTTCGATGTCGTGGGCCATGGCTGCCGCTCCCTGGTCTTTTCGTGGATCTGTCGACGAACTTCACAAAGCCGAACGATCCCAACTGGGGCAAGATCCACTGCGCACCAAATTTAGAGTCGGTCTAAATGCATGCGCGCCCCTCTCCACGTCCGTCGAATGAGCCGCCGATCCGGGAAAAATGGCCGGTTTCGACCGAAATTTCACGGACGCGCGTTGCGAGCGTGACCGTCTCTAGTTTATTTAGACTCTGTCTAAACAACTTCCCATTCATGCCGTCGCCTGCCATGCAGCTGGAGGAACTTGAGCGCGAGGCTCCCGTCGACTTTTCGGTCTGCGATCGTCCCGGGCAGGCCTGCTACAAGTACTGTCTCCGCGGAAAAGGGTGTACCCTCGGGGTGCTTTTCGAAACGTCGACGTGCGTCTGCTTCGAGTGGCTCACCGAGGACGGGCAGATGGTGGACTACCGGCCCGAGCTTCGCTACAAGGCGTGGCCCAAGCGAATGGTGGCCCGCCTTGTGGAAGAAGGCTGGTGGGAGCCGGAGCCGACGACGCCCGACGCGATTGCGGCGTAGCCGTCCGTGCCGAGGCGCCAGCGAATTCGAAGGCAGAGGCGCACAAAAACAGAGGTGCCGACTCCCCACCGTCTCGTCATGAGTGCACGAGTCTCGGGTGCTCTGTTTCCGCTCCTTGAACTGCTTTTCGACGTGGCATGCCCGACAACTCGCGCTCGTCAGGCGAGATCGTAAACCGTCCGGCTGTCTGGCTGTCCGGCGTTCTCCTGCTTGGAGCAGCGGCGTGGAACGTGGCCGTCGGCGACTGGATGGACGGACTGTTTCTGCTCGGACTCGGAATTGGGGGTGCCCTTCTGGTGGGGGCTCAGGAGCAGTCCGACGCCTCGTCCACATCCGTACGTCGGTGGGCAGGCATTGCTCTTCTCGTTATGATCGCCCTCATCCAGCTCGGCATGCTCCTCCGCTATTTGCTCTTGAAATGACACCCGTTCGAGCGACGACGGGCGTCACTGGGCGGCGGCTGGATCGGGGGGCGAGGATGCGTGCAGCGAGTCGGCAAGCAGCGTGCCCCAGGTGTCGTCGTAGGGATGCACGGCCTGTACGGGAGTGCTGTCGCGGACGACCGGGCGTCCCTCGTTTGCCCACCGAAAGATGGAGCCCTTCAGATTTGCCACGTCGCTAAATCCCTGATCCTGGAGGCGGGACGCGACGCGGGCCGAGCGGTAGCCCACCGAGCAGTACACGACGATGGACCGGTCGCGGGACAAGGTGTCGAGGGCCGGAACGGATGTGGCCTCGGGATCGACGCGGTGCGCGCCGGGCAGGTGGCTCACGGCATACTCCTCCGGCGAGCGCGCATCGAGCAGAATCGGTCGGTTCGCCGTCGCGGTCGACAGGCGCTCCGCCAGCGAGTCGGTCGTGACGGACGAGACTGCCGGAAAGTCCGTCTCAATCATCCGGTCGACGGCCGTCCAGGTCAGGTCCTGCGAGCAGCCGACCTGGACGGCGAGAAAGCAGAGGAGGGAAGCGGTGAGCCTACGCATGGAGCAGTCTACGGAGGGGGTGCGAGTTAGGGAGTTATGAGTTGATGGGTCATGAGTAGAGGAGTCATGAGTAGAGGAGTCATGAGTGGGGGAGGGTGAGGTCGGGCGTCTCTGGTTGGGGTCGTAAGGACGTTTCCTGGGGAGGAGAAAGCTGCCGGGAGAGCCGGGCAGTCAGAGGGAGATGACGCCCTCGATGCTGGAGGCCTCTTCGTAGATCGCCACGACCTCCTCGCTGGACGACATGCGCAAGTGGGCCGTGACGCTCTTGTAGTTGCCTTTGCTCGACTCGCGGACCCGCACGGGATGATTGCCGAAGACCTCTTTCACCTCGTCGAGCCGGCCGGCCGGCGCAATGAATTTAAACGTGTACTGCGTGGGCCAGTCGTTCTGGTCGTCGAGCAATTCTTTGAATCGGTTCCACCATTCCTCGTCGTTTTCGGCCTCGGGCTGATTGATGAACTGCATCACGCGGCGGTCGGGCTTCACAGAAGAGTACGGACGCGTTCTTAACGCAGGCCGCCAGTATTCGTTCGAGGGGGGGAAGGTTGAAGGTTGGAAGGTTGAAGGTTGGAAGGTTGAAGGTTGGAAGGTTG
>CAZSBW010000275.1:0-4699 GCA_964604815.1 uncultured Salinivenus sp.
ACGACTACGAGGCCGACGTGGAAGAGGGCAATCGCCCCCGCGCCGCCACCTACGAGCTGGCAAAGCAGAAGCAGGAGCGAACGGGCAAGCCGGTGAAGAAGGGCGACCGCATCTCCTACTACATCACCGGCGACAGCGCGAAGGTCACGGCCTTCAAAAACAGCAAGCTCGCCGCCGACTGGGACCCGGACAGTCCGGACGAGAACACCGCCTACTACCTGAAGCGGCTCGACGAGTTTGCCGAGAAGTTCGAGCCCTTCTTTACCGACGAGGACTTCCGGCTTGTCTTCTCCCCGGAAGACATGTTCGGCTTCTCGGCCGAGAGCATCGAAATCCAGACCGTCGAGCACGAGCCCGACACGCCGGTTGACGACCAGGAAGAGGTTCCCTTCTAGTTCAACTCATCTCCTGCCCAACCCGTCCATTTTCTCTCATGCCCCTTCTTTCCGACCAGGCCCGGGACCGCATTCCGTGGGTGCAGTTGTTCATCGAGTCGGTGCTGGTGGTCTTGAGCGTGCTGCTGGCCCTGGCCCTCGACGCCTGGTACGATCACCGGCAAGAGCAGGAGAAGGTGCGCCGGGCCCTCCGCGGCCTGCACGCCGAACTCGTCGAGAACCGGAAGAACCTACAATTCCGTGTGTCTCATCATCGTGCGCTTCTCGACACGTTCCGGACCGACTCGCTGTCGTTTCGGGGGGGACTCTCCCTCAAAAACATCGACATCAACACCCAGGCCTGGGAAACGGCGCAGCAGACGGGCACCGTGGGCCTGATGGACTACGAGGTTGCGTCCCGCGTGTCGAGCGCGTACGCGAAGGCCGACGACGTCGAATTCCTGTCGCGAAAGGTCTTCGACGTCTTACTCGACGGCACAACCTTCCTTGGATACACGCCGAATGATCTTGGGGACTTCGACGGACTGCTGAGCGACCTGACGAACACAGAGGCCAAGGCGCTCCGTCGCACGACCCGCGCCGTGGACGCCATTGAGTCCCGAATGCCCAGACTCTACCACTCCTCTCCCGCCCCGCCAGATGTGACCGAACCCGATTCGTCGAAATCGGAATAGTGATCCCGACCGCGATCAATTCTCTACGAGAAATTTTCCGTCGGCCCTTTTCCGGGGCGAACCCTCGGATCGTCGGCTCGTGAAATTCCCGTGTTCGTTCACACTGTATCCTCTCTCGTCAATTTCTTCTCTCTCCATGAAACGCACCGCAGCCGCCGGCACGTTTGCGCTCCTCGCCGGAGGCGCCACCCTTCTCCTTCTGGCTTCCATCTTTTACTCCTGCCGAGGGGGCGGCCAGCCGCACGACATGGGCACTAGCGCGAGGGACGCTTCTCCCGCACACGTGTCCAAATCGGCCCCGCCCAAGATGGTGGTGAATGACCTGCGCACTCCGGAGGCCGCCCCCCGCCTTCCTCTGGAACCGTCATCGCCCGCTGCGCTCTGACCGGTAGCCTCCTTCCCTCGACGTCCATCTGACCACCGCCTCCGTCCCGTGCCGGAATCGACGGACGACCTGCCCACTGAGCTCGTCTTTTCGTCCCTTCAGGACGCGCCGGCCCGGCGGCGCACGCTCACCTTTGTGCTGGTGGTGGCCGTTGCCGGGCTCGCGCTCATCTGGCCCGTCTACCCCTCCGTGGCCGGGATCCGTCCCTACGTTCTGGGCCTCCCCTTCTCGCTGGCGTGGGTCGTCGGGTGGCTGATCGTCGTCTTCGTGGCACTGGTCCTCCTGTACCGCGCCGAAGAATCGGAGCCGGAGGCCTAATCGCCGTTCTTCTCGCCAGTACGCTCACTCGGGATGGAAGCGTGGGTTACTATACTGGTCATCTGCGGAGCCTACCTCGTGCTCGCGCTGGGCCTCGGCCTGTGGTCGGGTCGGAAGGCGTCGGCGACGGTGACGGGCTTCGTGGCGGGGGACCGCACGCTGGGCACGCTCGTGCTATACTTTGTGCTGGGGGCGTCGGTCTTCTCGTCGTTTGCCTTTCTCGGAGCCCCCGGCTGGGCCTACTCGCGGGGCGCGGCGGCCTTCTACATCATCGCCTACGGGGTGGTGGGGATGATTCCGTTCTACTTCCTGGGGCCGCGGGCCCGACGGGTGGGGGAAGAGCTCGGGTTCGTCACGCAGGCCGAGATGCTGGCCCACCGCTACGACAGCCGCGCGCTCTCGGTGATCCTGGCCGTCCTGAGCGTCGTGACGTTCGTGCCGTACCTCACGCTCCAGATGAAGGGAGCCGCCTTTCTGCTCTCGACGATCTCGGAGGGACACGTGCCGCAGTGGCTGGGGGCGCTGGTGGCCTACGGCGTCGTGCTCGTCTACGTCTTCGCCAGCGGCATGATGGCCATCGGCTGGACGAACACGCTCCAGGGCATCTTCATGATGATCGTGGCGTGGTTTCTGGGACTGTATCTGCCCTACGAGCTGCACGGCGGGGTGCAGCCGATGTTTGAGGCCATCGCCGCCAGCGACGTGGGCGCGATGCTCAAAGGACCCGGCCTGGCGGCCGACGGGTCGCCGTGGACCTGGGCCGGGTACAGCTCGGCGGTCATCGTGTCCGCCGTCGGCTTCTCGATGTGGCCGCACCTGTTCATGCGCGCCTTCACGGCAAAGAGCGAGCGCACGCTCAAGCTGTCCGTCGTCCTGTACCCCACCTTCCAGCTCTTCCTGGTGCCCATCCTGCTGATTGGCTTTTCGGGTGTTCTGCCCTTCCCCGACGTGGCGCCAGCCGACACGATCGTCCCCCACCTGCTCACCGAAATCGACCTGTCGCCCGTGCTGGTGGGGCTCGTGTGCGCGGGGGCCCTTGCGGCGTCGATGTCGTCGGGCGACGCGATCCTCCATTCGGCCGCCTCCATCGGGCTGCGCGACGGCATTGAGCCGCTGGTGACGGGCACGATGAGCGACGCCCGGCAGCGGCAGTGGATTCGGGGGCTCGTCGTGGCCGTGAGCGCCGTGGCGTACTACTTTGCCGTGTTTTCGGAGACGAGCATCGTCGCGCTGCTGTTGGGGGCGTACGGGGGCGTCGCGCAGATCTTCCCGCTCGTCTTTGCCACCTTCTACTGGCCGCGGGCCACCGGTGCAGGCGCCCTGTCGGGACTTCTTACCGGCATTGGGGTAAACACGTTATTTCTGGTCGCTCCGTCGCTTCGTCCCATTCCTCTACATGAAGGCGTGTACGGCCTCCTCGCCAACGTCCTTATTTTCGTGGGCGTGAGCTTGCTCACAGCGCCGCACGAGCGGGACCGACTCGCCGAATATACGCCCCAACTGGTCCAGACGGCCCACGACCCCAGGCTCTCCTCGAAATGATGGTTGCGTGTGTGTCCGTCAGGAAATAGGTTAACGGGTGCAGATTGCCTTTCTCCTTCAAAACACGATCTCCTCCATGCTTCGTTCGGTGTTCAAGCACTCCCGTACTCTTACACTCTTCCTCTTTCTGGGCGGCGTTCTTCTTCTGTGCCCTCCCCCCACACTCGGCCAGAGCGACCTCGGCGGGGCTCTGGGCGACGTCGGGGAAACCTACGCCGATGGCTACGTGCAACCCATCACTGACGCCTTCGGAGCGAACATAAACTCCGGTCTCTTCCGAACGGCCGACGTTGGCTCTGGCTTTATTCCAGGGCTTCCCATCAACGTCTACCTCGGCGTCAGCACGTCCGCGATGTTCGTCTCCGACGCCCAGGAGTCGTTTGTCTTCGAAGGGGAGGAAATTACGCGAGGAGGCCAAACCGCCACTGTATCGGTCAGTTCTTCCGATAACCGCGTCCCCACGGTGTTCGGCGAAAACTCCAATGCGGACTTAGTGTTTGACTACGGGGTCGCAGGCGAAGAAAGAGAGCAGGTGCCCGACGGTCTCGCCAACGTTCCCCTCGCTCCCCTCGTCATTCCCCAACTCGGGCTCGGGAGCGTCCTCGGCACGGACGCCCAGATCCGCTACCTTCCGACAACCGACCTCTCGGGCTACGGCTCCGTCGGCTTTACGGGCCTATCGTTGCGGCATGACATCGATCAGTGGATCCCGGTTCCCGTCCCGCTCAACCTCGCCGTGCAGGGATCCTGGAACCAGCTCCTCCTCGAAGACGCGGATGGCAACCAGGTCGTCGATGCATCTGGATGGGCCCTGAACGCGCAGATCAGCAAGAGCGTCCCCGTCCTCCCCGTCACCTTCTACGGCGGACTGCAGTACGAAAATTTCGGAGTTGACTACGAGTACACGTTTACTGCTCCCACGCCTCCTGGACAACCTTCCCAAGAAGAGGAGATTTCCCTCAGTCAGGACGCCGCGACCAATGTGCGAGGGCTGGCCGGCATCACGCTCTCCCTCGCAATCATCCAGATTAACGCTGACTATGCCATCAGCAACGGGTCCAACATCGTAAGTGCGGGCCTCGGCCTTCGGCTGTAAATGGATCCTCTTCTCTCTCCCCCAAAGCGTGCCTCGTCCGAAACGAGGCACGCTTTTCTATTGTGCATTCTCCGCCTGCGTTCTTCCGAGTCCCTTTTCGTCGTAGCGCCCCACCGCTCCCTCGACGACGTCTTTCGCGCGGTCGGGGCCGAAGAAATCCTGCACCCGCACGGTTTTGTCTTCGAGGGCCTTGTAGTCCTGGAAGAAGCGACGAAGCTCCCGGAGGCGATGGTCCGGGAGCTCTTTGATGTGCCAGTAGTCGTTGAAGGCCGGGTCGTCCATGTGGATG
>CAZSBW010000276.1:0-4696 GCA_964604815.1 uncultured Salinivenus sp.
CCGTGCCGTCGGGCACGCCCTCCACGTCGGCCGAGAGGGTCAGCACGTCGCCGCGGCGCGCCTCGTCCTGCGACCACTCCGCATTCTTGATTTTCACCGGAGCAGTGAGCAAAAGCGCGGGCGACTTCTGCTTGAGCCCATGATCCGGAAACTTGACCTCCGCGTAGAGGGCGTCCTTGGCCTTCGGCGGCACCTGCACCTCGGCCGAGAGGTGGTTGTTGTGAATCTCGTTCTCGAAGGTGCCGTGCGTCGTGCCCTGGTGGTCGGTGAGCTTGATCTGGAGCGCTGACCCGTTTCCCACGTAGCGGGTGGCAATCTCCAGGCCCACGGTGCCACCCGGCGCGGCCCGCAGGTCCGCCCATTGCACCCGCTCGATGGCGGAGGGGAGCGTCACCTTCTCGGTCTTGTTTGTCTTGCTTTGATGCGTATCCATTGCACGCTTCGGTATCGATTTCGAAGCCGGAGCGTCAGCGGACCACTTTTAGACCCCCATCCACTTCTCCAACAAACACGACCATGAAGAAGGGCTCTTCTTCCCTTCTGGCGTGTAGAAGGAAATTCTTTACTTCTGAGTTACGGTTATCCCGTAGTTCGAAAATATGCCCGTCGCCCCCACACAGTCAAACATCATTCACCGTTGTCTGCGTGCGGGCGTCCTGCACACTCAGTTGCAGGTAGCAGTATGGGGCCTTCCTGCCCATCCCACTCTTCCTTCCGCTCAAACGACCCGGTCCTTCTCCTCTGACCAGCAGTCCACAGACGCAAGAGGCATCCTAAAAAGCACTGCGTGTCACGAATACGCCTCGCTCATCTCACCACCTTCAGCTCACCATTCACCTTACCCACGAAAATGTCCATTCCCCACCGTCCCCGCTCTCCCACCTTTCCCAAGAAAAACCTGTCAGTCAGATTTCCTGCTCTATCCACTTTTACTTCCCAAATTCGACCATCGGCCCATTTTTTTAGCTTCAGGTCTTCGCGCTCAAAATCCAGAAGCGGACCTGCAGAGTAATAGTGCTCATCGAGCGAGTTGGAAAACCACTCTCGGTTATCCTCCTCAGCCTCACCGGGGTACGCCTGATCATACTCCTCGAACTTGTATTTGAACGCCTCGTAGAGCCCGTCATAATCCTGCCGCTCGGCTCGTTTGCGTAGGGTCATCGCAAAATCCTTTAGCGCGCTGGTGTCCTCAATCAACGGCGCCTCTACGAACCGCTCACGGAAGCTCGGAACGTCCTCGCTGTCGAAAGTCAGGTCGATCTCTACCGGCAGCTCCACACTGGTCAGCTCGTCCTCCTGCTCCGCAAGCCCTTTCCGCTCAGACGGAGATGCCTCTTTGATCCGTTCCTGAAACTGTTTCTGGAGGACCTCCCGCCGCTCTTCGACCGCTTCTTCCAGGGTTTTCTCGGCCAGCACCTCCCCACCCTCCGGCGTAACCTTTCCACTGGTGATCTTCTTGATCGTCACGCTCACCTCCGCGTCCTCGACCGTCGAGGGCCGAACGGAATCCGCATCCGCCAGGTCACCGCTCTTCGGGGACTCCCCCGCAGGCACCATGGTTGGCTTTACCGTCACCGTCACGCAGTTGTCCTTGCCGATCAGATTGGCATTCATCGGCGAATTGAAGCTGAGGCCGGTGCGCCCATCGCCCTCATGAAACCCAACGCCGTTCACTGTGGTCTGCACGCGAGCATCCTGCACGTTGAGATCAAGGTAGTAATATGGGACTCCACTTCCGCTCATAGACTCGTCGTCGCTATTAACCTGAGAAAATGAATTAGAATTCTGGGTGCAGCCTTCCTGTCCGAACGCTCCCAAGAGCAGGACCACCACGATAATCCCCCTCAAAAACACGGGCATCGATACTCGGGCTTCCAGTTCGGGACACTGCGATGCGCACAAAGATTCGACGGTGATTGGAACCTCAGGCTTGTTTCTGGGCAATCCGATGAAGCTTCTCCTGAATCGGATCCACGTAGTCGTCGAGCAGGTCCTGAAACGCGTCGCTTTCGAGATAGGCCTCATAGTCGACGGCTCGGAGGTGAGGCGTGCCGCCCTCGCTTTTCCAATCCATAGATTGTGCTCGCTCCGGAAACGGAACGTCGGGCGACCGTTCCGGGTCTTCGATCTTCTGGTCATACTCCTCCTCGTGGGCCTTCATTTTTCCTTCCAGCTTCTTGCGAATTTCGAGGGCAAGCGCCTCGACGGACTTGCGGCGCAGATCCAGGTTCGGGCGCTCCTCGACCTTATTAACAACGGCCTCCACTACTTCATCGGTTGACCACCAGGAATAGTCTGGTTCTTTGTGATCCCCTTCGAAGAAGCTCCAATCTTCTCGGTATCGGTGACCATGTTCGCGCACGCGAACGTCGTATTTTCCTCCCAGTACCACGTGTCCTTTCTTGAACACCTCTTCGAAGACCTCCTTTACCTCTGGACGGGGAAGACGCTCTGGCTCGTAGCGGCTGTCATCCGGCCAGGTCCATTGACCCAGCAGAAATCCTTTCTGCCCCGCCGGTGGAGAGACCACCTCAATCGAACTTGTATTCTCTAACTGTTGGGTAGACCCCATTTTCGCCTGAGCACCTACCGACCAAGCCACCAACGCTGTAATGCCGTTCCAGTAGCTGTCGAGGGTGAGGCGCAACCCGTCGTCCTGGCGGGCCCGCAACTCCCCTTCCATACTCAGTCTTGTTTTTATTTTTCCCTCGGCCTCCGCCACATAAGGGGCCTCAAAGCGGGCACCCAGTGCCCCCACAATGTCGCCCTTCAATTCGGCTTTGACGCCCATGTCGCCCTCGGGAGAGACTCGCTGAACAGCCGACTTGAACCTCACCTCTCCCTTTATAAGCCCAAACACCTGCAGCTCAAACCCGAACCCCTCTACGCCAATACCCAGCTCCACATTTACCTGAAGAAGCGCGATGTCGGCCTCGAAGCACAACCAGTAAAAGGCCCGGTGCTCCTGCCCCTCCTTCGCGTACTCGCGCCAGCCCCATTTAAAGTTTAGTGTCCCCTTCATCACGTGCGTCTGGGCCTCAAAGTACCAGCCAAACTTCGGTGCATTGTCCTGTACTCGGTTAATCAACTCTTGAATAGTCGAAGCGAGCTGCAGACCGCTGCTGGCCAGTTCCACCACATTTGCCTCCACGTACTGGTCGTTACGGCGCAGGCGTATGGCCTCAGCAGGGGCATTTTTTTCCTCACTCTCTAGGTCCACACTGATCTCGTCCGGGTTCGCAACCACCTGCGCGTCCACCGTCTCCAAGCGTTGATCCGTTGGGGCCCAACTTTTTTCCTCGACGGTGACCGTTACTTGTCGTTTCGTCTCTTCCACTTCCTCGGCCTCATCCAGATCCTCCTTGATTTTGACCCCGCCGGAGTAGCTCTTCAGGGGCGGGAAATCGGTGGCCAGCGTAAAGCGATCCGGGCAGTACGCTTTTACCGTAAAGGATCCTTCCCCAATGCCGCCGATTTTATAGACGTTCGGTTCCTTCAGCTTCTGCCAGAACTCCCTTTGCAACAACGCCAGATCCGGAGAGACGGCCTTGCACTCCAGGACATACCGCCGGTCGCCTCCTTCTTCGGGCTTTTTATTAAGCGTTTTTTGTTTGTCGTTTTCTGGCGTCTCGCTCAGTTGAGGAGTATTATCTCCCCCGTAGACGAGGGTCACCTTTTCGGTTTCCCCATTCGAGTCCGGAACGACTTCGAAGAGGGTTCGGTCGTGGGCCGTTCGCCGTTCCTGATCAATCTCATGCTCGCAGTAAACCCGGAGCGTATCCCGAACAAAGATGTTGGCCTTCTCATCGTCAGGGTACGCCGGAAAACTAGCTGGAACTGATGTCGAAGATTGAGGCATAACAAGACTTGAGCTTGAAGGCACTGGTGGACGGGATGCTATTCCTACTTCTTCCTACTTCGGTCCTTTTCGCTGAACCTTCGTACGCTCCGGCCACATCACCTCGTGCCTGCACGGAGGGACGTTTTCCAACTGAGCCCGCCCGTTACTGTCAAGCCTCCCCCTACGGACCTCCCCATTCGAAAACCGTACAACGTAGGGCTCGTCGGACACCCCTTCTCCATCGGCTTTTTTCAAACCAATGGTCAGCATACTTTTAATCTTCAGGGGCCCGGTTCGGACTGGGCGGGGATATCCCTCCACGTCCACCTCAGCCAGGTACACGGGCCTTTGGGGCTTTGAGGCACTCCGGCCCGATGAAGAGGCCTTTTCGTTCGACTTCGGATCGTACTTTGCGTCCTCGTCGTGCTCGAACGCCCACTCCGCCTCAATCGCCTCCCCCTGCACTTTCGTCTCGATCTCCTCAATGATCACGTCTGGACGCTTTAGGTCGCGCTTCAGCACCTGAACCGTCGCGGGGGTGCCGTCTTCAAATCCTTCGGCCTCGGCGGCAATAGTGACTTCCTCTCCCGGTTCGGCCTCGCTTGCCCCCCACTCTGCGCCATACACGTTTTTGAGTGTCACCGTCGCTTGCCCCCCGGAGAGGGCATCGCGCCGCACCGTCCCGTCCAGGCGGAGTCGGCCTTCCTCTGCGTTGCCGTCCGGGTCCTCGAACTCGTAGGACACGCCGCTCACCGGATTGCCCGCCTTGTCCACAAATTCGAACTCGACCCAGTGCTCCTGCTTCGTCGTCGACTCGTTGCCCACGTGCTGCGCCGTCGCGGCGCTCGCCTGCGC
>CAZSBW010000277.1:0-4680 GCA_964604815.1 uncultured Salinivenus sp.
AATCGTGGTCCTGCTCGGCGTATTCGGTGGGCGAGCAGCCGAAGGTCTCGCGGAAAAGACGCGAAAAGTAACTGGGATCGCGGTAGCCCACGGCCGAGGCCACGTCGGAAATGGTGTCGGCGCCTTCCTCCAGGAGCTTGGCCGCGTGCCGCAGGCGCCGCGTGCGGATGAAGCCGGCGGGCGAGAGGCGCGTCACCTCCTTGAGTCGGCGCCGGAGGTGGCGCGTGCTCAGGTCCATCTCGTCGGCCAGCCAGTCGACGCCGAAGTTGCTGTTATCGATGTGCTCGTCGACGGCGTCGTTCAGCTGTTCGAGAAAATCGGCCTCGTCCGAGGAGATCGACGCCTCCTTCGGTTCCATCCAGTCGGGCATCTGCACCCGATCCTGGACGATGCGGCGGATCTCGATCAGGTTTTCGATCCGGGCCTCCAGTTCGGCGGGATCGAACGGCTTGGCCACGTACGCGTCGGCCCCCGCCTCAATGCCGGACCGGCGCGTCTCGGCCTCCTGTCGCCCCGTAAGCAGGATGACGGGCAGCGGCCGGAGCTGATCGTCGTCTCGAATCTGCCGGCACAGGGAGATGCCGTCCCCGTTCGGCATCGCCACGTCGCTGACGATCAGGTCGGGCGGCCGGTCGCGAAGCCGATCGAGGGCTTCCGTTCCGTTGGCGGCCGTTGCCACGCGGTAGCTTGCGCCGAGCAGACTCTGCAGATACCCGCGCATTTCGGCCTCGTCGTCCACGACCATAACCTCGGGCGCGTCCGCGGGAGGAGTCTCGTCGGCCTCCGAGGCGTTCGGGGAGGGGACCCCCGGATCGCGCCACAGGTTCACGTCCACCGTCCGGTCGTCCACCGAGAACGCGGTCTCTGTCTCGGCCGCGTCTTCGTCGGACACGTGTGCGCGCCCCAGCGGCAGCTGCACCGTCAGCTCCGTGCCGAAGCCCGGCTCGCTCTCCACGGCCAGCCGGCCCCGGTGGCGCCGGACCAGGGCGCGGGCGTGGGCCAGTCCAATGCCCATCCCAATCCACTGATCGGCCGCGGGGGACCCGGCATCGTCGCGGGCTGCTTCGGCCCGCACGGGAATGTGGCTCTCCCCGCCGTCGAAGATCCGCTCCCGAATTCCTTCGGGCAGTCCCGGGCCCGTGTCGCGCACCGCAATCTCTGCGTAGTCGTCCGTCCGCTGGACGCGAACGCGCACCGTACCGCCCGCCGGGGTGTACTTGATGGCATTCGAGAGGAGGTTGGCCAGAATGTGCTCGTACCGATCCGGGTCGACCCACACGTCAAACGAATCGTCGTCGCGATCGAACTGGAAGGAGAGGTCCTCCTCCTGGGCCCACGACCGAAACGGCGTCACGAGGCGGCGGGTGAGCGCCGGCAGATCGCACTTCCGCATTGAGAGCGGCATGCGGCCCTCGTCGAGTGTCGAGAGCTCCAACAACTGGTTCACCAGTCGCTTCATCCGCTGGGCCTGGCTCTCCATCACGCTGAGTCGGTCGCGGAGGGAAGCGCCTCCCTCGTCGAGACGCCCGTCGAGGGCCTCCCGCACCGATCCAAGGAGGAGCGTGAGCGGCGTGCGGAACTCGTGGGACACGTCGGCAAAGAAGCGGCTCTTTGCCTGCTCCAACTCGGCGACCTGGTCGTGGAGGCGTTCTGCCTCCCGCCGGGCCCGATGCTGCTGGTACCGGGTGGCCAGAAGAAGCGCTGACACGGCGGCGAGCGCAACCGAGGCGAAGGCCATGCGCATCAGCGGCCCCGGCCGCAGGAGATCCGGGTCCGCAGCGGCGGTGCCCGGCAGTCCGTAGTGCCCAATTCCGCAGAACGCCCCTACGAGCATGCCCCCGAGAAGGAGGGCCTGCCAGGGCCGATACGGGATGACGGCAACGGCCAGAAGGTTGACGAGGATAAGATACTCGGCACTCAGAATGCCACGATAGGCATCGTGAACCAGCGAGACCGCCGCAATGAAGACCGCGATGGCGCCGCCAACGATCCGTCCCACCGACAGCCGGCACCGCGTCCGCCCCAGGGCGACGGCCCCGCCGCAGGCGATTATGACCATCGCCTTGTCCCAGAGCACGTAGGCCTCTGCGGTGATGGGCTGGGGATACCACCACATGGTCGGGCGCCCGAGCACGCCCCAGTTGACGAAAAACAGGACGAGAACACCCAGGATGCCCACCAGGCCGCCCCAGGTAAGGCCTGTACGGAGCAAGCGGGTGAGCGTCTCCCGAAATTCCCGATCTGCCTCCAGTTCGCTTGGGGCAAGAAACACGCGACGGGTCCACTCTGCGTCCTCCCGACCACTCATAGGCTCACGATCTGGTCTATGTAAGGAGTTTGTAGAAACGACATACAGGAATCATACAAGACAGTCCTCCTCGTGGTCGCATTCGTGCTCCCCCCAGACGACGATAGCTGTACACTTTTCGGTCCCCTGTCACTGAGCAAAACGTTGTATGCGAATCAGGAGTTGAATCGAGACAGCCAATTCGGTTGTCTTTACGTCCCGAAAAATTCCCAACTCCGTCATCCCGCACAAGGGAAGCGTGGCTTCCCAGATGCGGGATCTTTTTGACGAGAGCAATCGCCAATATTCGAAAAGATCCTGATCCCGAAAGCATTCGGGAGACGTGCCAAGAGTGGAATTTTTCGGGACGCTGCAGAAAGAAGGCTCAACCCCTGATTCGCATGTTGTGTAGGGTCTCGTCGTCGAAAGATACGTGGATCTGGGGCACCGTTGCTGGACGGGGCGGGTCGAGTTCAGCGGGTCAAATCACCTCAGCAGGCGGCGTTGGCCCTTCTCTGCCGACCTCAGCTCCGATCAGGCCACTGTCGACGTTACACAACATAGTTGACACAATCGTCGGGTCGATAACGCCGGATCGAGACGGGGAAATGAGTCAGTCTGACGTACAGTACGCCTCCGTCGGCTGCACGTCTCGCACGACGGCCGTCTTGCCGGGGCGCAATACAAACTCGCTGGGGCCGACCTCGTCGGTTCTCGGGTTCCAGTCATAGGTGTAGCCGAGGCCGGTAAAGGGATAGCCCTCCGGCCCGTAGGAGGTGCGCTTCAGGGTGCGAAACCACTCGCGGTGATCTTCGCTGATGCGGACGTGATCGGGGGGCACTGGGGAGGAGAGTTCACACTCGCGGTCGCTCACCTCGGGGTCGGGGCAGGGACGGACGAGATCGGCGGGGCGTACCCACAGTTCCACGAACCGAGTGTAGTTCGCGTCCGGCGGCAGGCCCAGGCGCTGGGCAAGGCGACGCCCGAGCGCATCGCCCCTGCGGTCGAGGCGCCGGCAAAAGGTCCGCATTTTGGGCACGGCCGTCACCCACACGTCCGTCTCGGGAGCGAGCGTGTCTCCCGCCGCGGCGGCTGGGAGCGTGTCGCTGCCGCCCCACGTGACGACGAGCACCTGGCGCGTCGAGTCGCCCGTGGTGCGCCAGACGAGATTGTCGTTGTGAGGCACGAGGGGGGTGAGCGTCGTCACAATCTCCGAGGGGGAAGCCGCTTTAGCATCCTCAATGGCGGCCCGGTACTGCGCCGTCGGGTCTGAGTTGGAGGCGGCGGGCCCTGCACTTTGGCATCCCACGAGCGCCGGAACGAAAAGAAGAAGGAGGCCGGTCCGAATAATCCTCACAGCGACTGCATCAGCTTCTTTCAGCAGTTTGCTTCCCACCTTCGGCCATTCTAACTACTCACGAACAGGAAGTAGAGACCCGCGCCGCCGACTGGGAAGAAAATAATGAGAAGAGCGCACAGCGCCCTGGTTGGCGGGTCTTTGGGCCTCGTCGCCCAACGACCGCAGCGCGCCGCAATGTCGAGCACGACCCTCACTGTGCCCCAGGAGGCCCTCGTCCCTGCATCGTGAAGGCGAAAAGGCCCCCCCACGTTGGTCCGTTGCCTCCCGGCTGAGCACGACGGCACGTTTGGAGACGTTGTTTCCCGTGTGGATTTTAAGTGGACATCGTCGGTGGGCGGCGCTGAGGAGATTTTGAGCACGCTGTATTGGAGCAGCCCGCCGGCGCGTTTGTTTAGAAAAAAGTAGAATCAGTCCACTCCGCATTCCGCGCTCCGAAATCCAGACCAAAAAATGCAGACGTATCCGGACGGGCTCGAAGAGAAACTCGGGTTCGACGTCATTCGCGACCGGCTGGAGGGGAAGCTGAAGTCGCCGATCGGACGGGAGCGGCTCGATGGCATGACGCCGGCCCGCACGATGGACTGGCTGCGGGCGGAGCTGACCCGTGTGGAGGAGCTGCAGGCGGCGTTTCAGTACGGCGATTCTGTGCCGCTGAGCAACTTCTACGACCTGCGTGATGTGCTTCGCCGCGCCGCCCCGGAAGAGGCCTTCGTCGACCCCGAGGACCTGAAGGCCGTTCGGCTCGCGCTGGTGTCGCTTCGGCGCCTGAAGCAGTATTTCGAAGCCCGAAGCCGCGACCACCCCCGGCTCGCCGACGCGGTGGCACGCATCACGCCGCTCCCGGACCTGGAGGAGCACGTCGAGTCGATTTTGGAGGAGGACGCCACCATCCGCGACGACGCCTCGCCAGAGCTACAGCGCCTGCGGCACCAGATTCAGAAGAAAGAAAACGAACTGCGCGACACGCTCGACGAGGCCCTCCGCGACGCCATCAAGCAGGGCTACGCAACCGAAGAGCAGGCCACCATTCGCG
>CAZSBW010000278.1:0-4659 GCA_964604815.1 uncultured Salinivenus sp.
GTCGGGTGTCGACCTAGCCTTTGAGGACGACCTCGTCGCCGTCGTGGTCGGCGCGCAGGTCGCCGCAGGTGTGGGAGCGCGGGGCGTGGGTGTCGGGCGAGATGAGGTCGGCGCGGGGCTGTTCGGCCATAAGCAGCTTCGGTGGTAAATGTGTGAGTTGGAGAGTGCTTGCTTGTGTCTTCCCGACGTGCATGATTCCCGGCGTGCGTGATACGTGAATCGTGAAACGTGATACGCAACCCAAGCTGTGAGGCGCAGCCGCTTCGCCAGAAGGACGACCGCCCCCAGACGATGGATTCCCTCAAACGCCACATGCGGCGGTCTAGGGTCGGTTGTCCGTCGCCGGACGAAAAACAGCACGTAGATCACAATCTAGGTTACGTAACTCTGGGCACCCTCACGCATCACTCTTCACGCATCACGTTTCACGTATCAGTCTTTCGAAAGAGGCAGCACAGGGGGAAAACATTGGAAACGTGTGGGAAGAAGCAGTCCGCATTATCTCCCGAACAGCTACGACAGAGTCAATCCCCGGTTCGTCCTCACGTCGAATTTAGACACAGAATTAGACAGAGCGCCCCCCAGCCGCTATCTTCTTCGCGTTCCGATTTCGTAATACCGCGCGTGGTAAGCGCGCCAAATCGTTGTTCCGGTCTTTTCATCGACTTCCAGTCAGCAGATGGCAGCCAGCGACCCGTCGTCCGACGATCCGATGCAAGATGGAGGAGGCACAGCCGGAGCGGCCACCGCCGTTCCGGAGCAGCAGGACTTTTTTGGTCACCCCCGGGGCCTCGCGACGCTCTTCTTTACCGAGCTCTGGGAGCGCTTCAGCTACTATGGACTGCGGGCGCTCCTGGTGTTGTTTATGACCGCTCCGGCGGGCGCTGCGGCGACAAATCCCGGACTCGGCTTCGGCACGGAGAAGGCGACGGCCATTTACGGGCTGTACACGGCATTCGTTTATCTGCTGGCCCTGCCGGGCGGCTGGGTGGCCGATAACATCTGGGGACAGCGCCGCTCGGTGTTCATCGGGGGCTGTATCATTGCAGCGGGGCACTTCAGTTTGGCGCTCCCGGCGCTCGGCCTGCCGGAGATTACCTTCTTCTACCTGGGCCTCGTGCTGATCGTCGTGGGCACGGGCTTGCTGAAGCCCAACATCAGCACGATGGTCGGGGACCTGTACCCGGAGGGCGGGGCGCGCCGCGACGCCGGCTTTTCGGTCTTCTACATGGGTATTAATTTTGGCGCCATCCTCGGGCCCACACTCTGCGGCTGGCTCGGTGAAGGCTATAGCTGGCACTGGGGCTTTTCGCTGGCCGGCTTTGGCATGCTTGCGGGGCTTCTTTCCTACCGGCTTGGACTCGACAATCTCGGACAGGCCGGGCTGCTGGACGCCGACGACGAGGAGGCGGTCCAACGCAAAAGTCGAAACTTCTATCTCACGACGGCGGCCGTGGCGGCGGCGATCGTCACCTTTGGCTTTCTCGCCACCTCCGGTGTAATCGGGGTGACGCTCACGGGGGTGGCTGAGGCCGTCGGGGTAGGCATTCTCGTCGTGACGGTGCTGTTCTTTGCGTACCTCACGCTCGGCGTGAACGGGGCCGTGGCAACGGGGGCCTTCTTTGCGGCGGCGACGGTCGTCATCGGGCAGTTCGTTGACGGGACAGCGCTGGCGGCGCAGCTTGCGACCGGGGCTACTCTGGTCTTCTTTATTCTCGTCACGCTTGGTCGCCTGGTGGCGCCCCGGTACGACGTGTCGCTCAAGAAGAAGCGACTCTTTGTCATCTTCTGGCTCTTTCTCCTCTCGGCGGTCTTCTGGGCCGGCTTCGAGCAGGCCGGGTCGTCGCTCAATCTATATGCCCGTGACCTGACGGCCCGCAGTTTTGGGCCGTACGGCTTTTCGCCGTCGCTCGCACTGATCATCACGCTCGTCGTCATTGGCCTGCCGGCCGCCTACATCGGATACCGCACCTTCCGGCGGGAGGACGTCTGGTGGGTTGGCAAAGGAGGCGTGAGCCTGCTCGGGGCCCTCGTAGTGGGGTTCCTCGGCTACATCGCATACCAGATCGCAGGGGGCTGGACGGTGCCGGCCAGCATGCTTCAAAACATCAATCCGACGTTCATTGTCCTGCTGGCACCGGTATTTGGGGCGCTGTGGACCTGGCTTTCAAAAATCGACGCCAATCCGTCCATTCCCGTCAAGTTTGCGCTCGGCCTCTTTGGGCTGGCCGGCGGCTTCTTCGTAGTGTCCTGGGGAGCATCGCAGGCGACGGCCGACAATCCGGCGGGGATGCACTGGCTCATCGTGACCTACTTCCTGCACACCTGTGGGGAGCTCTGCCTCTCCCCGGTGGGCCTCTCGTCGATGACAAAGCTCGCGCCGGAAAACCGCGTGGGGCAAATGATGGGAATCTGGTTTGTGTCGACCGCTTTGGGTAACCTGTTCGCCGGGCTGATCGCCGGGCGCCTCGAAGGCCTCAATCCGTCGAGCCTGTTCTGGCTGGTCGCGCTGGTTGGGGGCGGGGTCGGGGTTCTGGCGCTGCTTACCGCTCCCCCCATCAAACGCCTCATGGGCGACGTGGAGTGAATTGTGGATTCACAGATTTGCAGATTGAATCCTCGGAGGAGCGAGTCATTGTTGAGTGGAGCCGAAAGGCCGGACGTACGTAACTGGAATCTGAGATTTTTTGTCTTCTATGATCGACATTGCCCTCACTCAGATGCCGCACGCCGAGGGGCTGGACCTGCCGGCCTACGAGACCTCCGCCAGTGCGGGAATGGACTTGCGGGCCGCCATTCCACTGGATGAGTCCATCACGCTCGCTCCCGGAGATCGGGACCTCCTGCCGACCGGAATCAAGATGGCACTGCCCGAAGGCTACGAAGGACAGGTGCGGCCCCGAAGCGGACTGGCCTACCGGCACGGTGTCACGGTCCTCAACAGTCCGGGCACGATTGACGCCGATTATCGGGGCGAGGTGAAGGTGCTCCTCGTGAACCACGGCGACGAGCCCTTTACCGTCGAGCGGGGCATGCGGATCGCGCAGCTTGTGGTGGCGCAACACGCCAACGTGTCGTGGGTCGAGCGCGAGGCGCTGGAAGAGACGGTGCGCGGCCCCGGCGGCTTCGGCTCGACGGGAACCGAGTGATTGAACGCGACAATGACGTTGCTTCAAGCCGTTGGGCTCGCGGGGGCCGGGCTCGCAGCCGGTGTTTTGGCCGGACTGGTGGGGGTGGGTGGCGGCGTCATCTTTACGCCGGTGCTGTTTGCCGTCTACGGCGTACTGGGGATGCCCGAGGGCGTCCGCACGCCGCTGACGGTGGGAACGGGGCTTTTCTGCACGGGACTCGCGGCGGGGGCCAGTGCGCTGCACCATCTCCGACGGGACGCCGTGGACCTGCGCGTGGCCGCAGGGGTGGGGTTGTCGAGCGCGGGAGCCGTGGGGCTCGTGTCGGGTCTCCTCGTCACGCAGCCGTGGTACGACGCGTCGGTCTTTCAGTTGCTCTTTGCGGCGGTATTGCTCGTCGTAGTGGGGCGCATGGTCCGCGGCGACGCAGCCGATCCGGCCGCGACGGAAACGAGTGCGACCGTCGAGCGGGGTGGGTGGGGCGCCCGGATCGGGACGGGGACGGCAGCGGGCGCGGTTGCCTCGGCCGTAGGGGTAGGCGGGGGCGTCGTGTTGGTGCCGGCGTACAGTCGGCTTCTGCGCCTCCCGTTTCACCGCGCCGTGGGGACCTCCAGCGCCACCATTCTCGTGATTTCGGCGCTCAGCACAGTTGCCTACGCCGGATTCGGGAGCGGTCTCGCCGGCCATCCCCTCGTATTCGGGTCCGTCGACGTGGGCACGGGCCTTCTGCTGGCCGGGCCCGCCGTAATCGGGGCGCAGGGCGGGGCGGCCCTCGCTCATCGGATTGAAACGGGCTGGCTGCGGTGGAGCTTCGCCGCGCTCGCTACTGTCGTGGCAGGACGGTTGGTCTGGGGGGCGCTGGCGTGAGCGTGTCGGGTCCCGTTGGGGCGGATCCGAACCGGCGGTGTTCCTGTTACGATGGAGAAGGCTCGTGATGCACTGGACACAGCAAGCTGGGCATGGGTCTCTACCAGAAACTCTTCGCCCACGGCCTCGCCCTCGGCGACGACGCCCAACACCGGATCTACGGGGAGCGGAAGCGCCGGCTCTTTGCCGGGCTGGAGGGAACCGTCGTCGAGATCGGGCCGGGCACGGGCGTCAATCTGCCGTATCTGCCGGACGACCTGCGCTGGATTGGGCTGGAGCCGAACCCGCACATGCACGACTTTCTCCGGGAGCAACTCGCGGGACGCTCGTTCAACGCTGAGCTTCGCACGGATCCCGCGCAGGACACGGGTCTGCCCGACGCCTGCGCCGACGTCGTCGTCAGCACGCTCGTCCTCTGCTCCGTGCCCGACCTCGGCGACACGCTGGCCGAGCTGCGGCGCATCCTGAAGCCCGGCGGCCGCCTCCTCGTCATCGAGCACGTAGCGGCCCCGAACGACACCTGGCTCTACACCCTGCAGCGCGGCATCCGACCCGTCTGGAAACGGCTGGCGGACGGGTGTCATCCGGACCGCGACACCGGCGCGGCACTCCGGCAGGCGGGCTTCTCGTCGGTCTCGCTCGACCGGTTCGACACCGGGCTGCC
>CAZSBW010000279.1:0-4637 GCA_964604815.1 uncultured Salinivenus sp.
AGATGCACGGTGTCGTCCACGACGAGGCCGAACACGATCACCGCGATGGTGACCGTCACGATGTCCAGCGGAATGCCGAGCCACCCCATTGCCCCCAGCGTGCCCATCACAGGCAGGAGGTTGGGCGCGAGCGATCCCCACGCGGCCCACAGTCCCCCGAACAGAAGCGCAATGAGTGCCGGAATGACGAGCAGCGCCCACCCAAACGCGCGGAGCTGCGCGTCGACGATGAGGGTGGTCATCCGCACGTAGAGGGGCAGGTAGCCGGTGGCCTCCACGGTCACCGACGCCGGCAGGATGGACGCCTCACGCTTTACAGCCGCGATCGTCTCCTTCACGCCCTGCGCGGACTGGATGGGAATGCCGAGTGAGACGCGAAGCTGGCTGGGATGGTCCGCCAGCTCATCGAGCCGGGGACTGTAGCGGCGCCCGAGCGTCAGCAATTCCCGAACTTGACGGGCCGTCTTCTCCTCATCTCGCCCCGTGTCCTCACGCAGACGATGGAGCACGTCCGCCGCCGAGCGGTGCCACCCCACAGCGTCCGTGGCCACGACCCGCCGCTCCCACCGACGCACCGAGCGCATCAGGTCGGGACGAAGCGCTGTTGAGTCCGTTCGGACGACAAACTCCAGCGGGGCGTACGGGCCCAACGTCTTCTCGATGAGCCGGGAATCCTGACGCACCGGATGGTCGGCGAAAAGATATCCGATCGAATTGGTGTCGACCGTCAAGTGCCCCATCCCAACGACCGCCAGCCCCGTAATGAAAATGCCTCCGGCGAGCACCGTTCGCCAGTGGGAAATGCCCGTACGCACAATTCCCTCGACGAGCGCCGCCAGTCCCCCCTCCTCCGGACGATCGGTCGCGCTCCACGCGTGGGGCAGGGCGTTCGTGCATCCGATTAGGGCGGCCCCGAAGGCCCCGAGAACGCCGAGCGCACTGAAGAGCCCGAGGTCTTGCACGATCGGAACTGAGCTCGTGGCCAGGACCGCAAACCCGGCGGCGGTGGTCAGGGAGGTGACGGCACAGGGGAAGAGCAGATACGAGACGGTCCGAATCGTCCGCTCTCGTCCCGACAGGTCGGCGGGGAGGTGCGCGGCGTGAACCAGCAGATGCACACAGTCGGCCGTGCCCACGACCAGAATGAGCGTCGGAATGATGAGCGTGACCGTGTTCACCGATTTGCCCACGGCCCCGTAGAGTCCCATCACCCAGAGCGCTGCTACACTCACACTTGCGACGGTGACGACAACCGGTCCGGTCCGTCGAAAGAAGAGGGCAAGCAGAACGACGATCACGACGAGAGCAGCAAGGAGAATCAGCGCCGAGTCTTGCGTCGTGGCTTCGTTGAGCGCATCGAGGATGACGCCCATGCCGGCGAGGTGCACCGACGCATCGAGGGGACGCAATTGGTGTCGAATGGAATCGAGAATTGCGCCCCGGCGCCCCTCCAGCTGGGGGGCGGGCGGCATGCGAGCGAGGAGGGCCGCCACCGTGCCGTCGTCGCTCACGAATCGGCGGAGTGTGGAATCCGAACGGACGTGGTCGCGGAGGGCCGCCGCCTGCTCGACGGAGACCGAGCCTTTAGGAATCAGGGGGCGGGGGCGAGGCCCAGCGATCGTCTGGTGCACGTGGGTCTGCGTCGCGAGCGACCGAACGCGCACGACGCCGTCGATCCGGCGCACGCGTTGGGTGGCCTGCCGCAGCATCGACAGACCCTCCGGAGAAAACAGCCCTTCCGGTCGTTGAAGGCCAATGAGGACGCTTTCGTCGTTGCCGTACGTGGCCTGAAACGCTCGGTAGGACTGCAGAGCGGGATCGTCCTCCACCATGTACCGCCGCAGCGTATTGTTTACCTCAACACCCGCCGTCGGCCCCACGGCGAGGCCCGCCAGCAAAAGCCCCCCGACGAGCAACCACTGCCGGCGGGCATACAGCCACTCGGCGAGGCGTCGGGAGGAAGAGGCGTCGTCGGGAGCGAAGGACATGGCAGGCGACAGAGGAACGAAGACGCGCCGTCGATCATCGACAGAATGAGGCTGGGCACCCCGAAAAACCGGCCATAGGTCCCCGAATGAGCGGACACGACCGATCCCCCGGGGTTTGCGTCCGGTTCTTCAGGAAAGAACAGCCCATTCTGAACATCGAACAGCAGACGGCACGAAGGCAACCGCAGATGGAAGCAGTGTCCGCTAATGCCCACTGACTGAAACGATCTTCGTCTGTAGAACCGTTTACAGTTCAAAAGTTCGAAGAAGCTATTGAATCACTGATCTCGTCGAGCCATGGCCGGTCCTCACATCGCCCTGATTTCTCCGCGCGGCCCGCTCTACCGCCACAACGGGGGCATCTGGAAAACGTCCCTCCGCTACGCCCCCTTAACCCTCACCACGCTGGCGTCCCTTATTCCCGATGAACTGGACGCCGAGGTAACCCTCGTGGACGAAGGCATCGAAGAGATTGATACCGATCTCGACGCCGACCTCGTGGGCATTAGCGCCATCACGGGCACCGCGCCCCGCGCCTACGAAATTGCCGAGGCGTTTCGGGCGCAGGGCGTGCCCGTCGTGCTCGGGGGCGTGCATCCCACGCTGCGGCCGGAGGAGGCCATGGCCCACGCCGACAGCGTGGTCACGGGGTACGCGGAAGAGACGTGGCCTCGGCTCCTCCACGACTTCACAAACGGCGGCATGCAGCGCCGCTACGATCAGGATCCGGACCTGGACCTGTCCGGCACGCCCCGCCCCCACCGCGACCTGCTGCCCGAAGGTCGCTTTACCACCCCTCACACCATCGAGGCCACGCGCGGATGTCAGCATCGATGCGATTTCTGCGTCGTGCCCTCCGCCTGGGGAAGCCCCATGCAGAAGCCGGTCGAGACGGTCATCGACGACATCCGCCGGATGGACCCGGACACGCTCGTCTTCCTCGACCTCAACCTGCTGGGTGACATCGACTACGCGAAGGAGCTCTTTCGCGCCCTCATTCCGCTGGATCTGAAGTGGGGCGGCCTCGCCACCACGCTCATCGCCCAGGACGCGGAACTGATCGACCTCGCCGCCCGCAGCGGCTGCGCGGGCCTCTTGATCGGCCTCGAATCGCTCAATCCGGACTCGTTGGCCGAAACGCGTAAGCAATTCAACACGCTCGAAGAGTACCGCACCGTCGTGGAGCGCCTGCACGACGCCGACATCGCCATCATGGGCTGCTTCGTCTTCGGCTTCGACAACGACACGCCCGCGGTGTTCGAGGAAACGGTCGACTTCGTGAACGAGGTGGGCATCGACCTGCCGCGCTACGCCGTACTCACGCCGTTCCCGGGTACGCCGCTCTTCCGCCGGCTCAAAAAACAGGGGCGGATTCTCACGGAGGACTGGACGAAGTACGACGCCCAGCACGTCGTCTACGAGCCGAAGGGCATGTCGGCGACTCAGCTGCAGGAGGGCACCCGACGGGCGTGGGAAGACACGTACAAGGTCACGTCGATTGCAAAGCGCCTATTCCGCTCCCGCACGCGCCCGATGCTCTCGGTGGCCTCCAATCTCGGCTACCGCTTTTACGCCAACCGCCTCGATCGCTACTACACCTGCCGCGAACCTGTTGTGGCGTGACGGAGGTTTGCCCCCCGATCTCCACAGAGCATCCGGCGGAGATCGTCTATAGAAACCGATTCACGTATCAGCAACCCCCTGCCGCCCGAGTCCGCACGCCGACCTTCCGACTCCAAATCCCACACTCGTTGCCATGCGCCTTACGCTCGTACACCCCTGCATCGGACGCCGCGTCGGCGAGCCCTACATCAAGGCCTGGGAGATGGAGCCGCTGCCCCCAGCCACCATCGCGGGCCTCACGCCCGACGCGGTGGACGTCCAGTTCTACGACGACCGAATGGAGCCCATTCCCTACGAGGAGCCCACCGATCTCGTGGCCATCAGTGTGGAGACCTACACCGCCAAGCGCGCCTACCAGATCGCGTCGCAGTACCGGCGGCGGGGCGTGCCGGTGGTGATGGGCGGCTTCCACGCGACGCTCGTGCCGGAGGAGGTGAGCCAGTACTGCGAGGCGCTCGTCCTGGGCGAGGCCGAGGGGCTCTGGAAACGCGTCCTCCGGGACGCCGACCGGGGCGAGCTCCGGCGCGTTTACAGCCAGGAGGAACGTCCGTCGCTCGACCGCGTGCGGCCCGACCGCTCCATCTTCGAGGGCAAAAACTATTTGCCTATCGGGCTCATCGAGGCGGGTCGCGGCTGCCACTTCCAATGCGACTTCTGCGCGATCCAGTCCTACTTCGACAGCACGCAGACGCGCCGCCCCATCGACGACATCGTGGACGAGATCGAGGCGATGGACAAGAACCTCTACTTCTTCGTCGACGACAACATTACCTCGCGCATGAACGAGGCAAAGGCCCTCTTCCGCCGCCTCGTGGACCTGGACGTGCGGTGGGTGAGCCAGGCCAGCATCAACGCGGCGCACGACGAGGAATTTCTGGAGCTGCTGGAGGCGAGCGGCTGCCAGGGCGTGCTCGTGGGCTTCGAGACGCTCGACCCCGACAACCTGGAGCAGATGAACAAGCAGTTCAACACCATGCGCGGCGGCTACGAGCAGGCCCTCGCCAACTTCCGCGAGCACGACATCCG
>CAZSBW010000280.1:0-4621 GCA_964604815.1 uncultured Salinivenus sp.
TCGGCTCCCCCATCTGGCTCGGCGAAAAGTCCTCCGTCTGCCAGCAGGTCATCGAGCGCCTCTACGCCAACTCCGGCGACCTCAACGACGAGGGGCAGTACGCCTACTACGGCCGCGCCGCCGGCTGCCTCATCACCGGCAACGAGGACGGCATCAAGCACTGCTCGATGGGCATCCTCTACGCCCTGCAGCACCTCGGCTACACGATCCCGCCGCAGGCCGACGCCGGCTGGATCGGCGAGGCCGGCCCCGGCCCCAGCTACGGCGACGAGCGGGAGGACGGCTCAAAGGTCGGGGTCGACAACGACTTTACCCAGCGCAACACCACGTTCATGACCTGGAACCTGCTGCACACGGCGCATCAGCTCCGGGAGGCCGGGGGCGTGCCCGCCCACGGCAACCAGCGCTCCGAGTGGGAGGCGGGCTGCCGCTTCGACCACCCCAATCCAGAACACCGATAGGACATGAGTCCGCCGACCGTCTCCGACGCCGACGAACCATCTCCGGCCGCTCCCATGCCCGACGCGAGCGACTGGCCGGAGGCGATTGTCGAGCCGCAGACGAGCCCGGCGTTGGAACGGCTGTTTCGGCGGCGCACCGGGTTGGCGCCCGCCGTCGTGCCCTACGTGGCGCCTCACCCGTGGGCGTACCGGCCGTTTCTTTTCCTCATGAATCCGGAACTCGAAGCCCTCGACGAGCGGCTCGGGACGCAGATCTGCTTCGTCGTGGCCCGCGACAACGCTTGTCGCTTCTGCTACGGCAGCTTTCGGTCGTTTCTTCGCATCGCCGGCTTTTCGGCGGCCGAGCTCGAGCAGCTGGAAACGGAGCTCCACCGGCACGGCCAGGACAGCGCCGAGCGAGCGGCGCTCGAATTTGCCGTCGAGATCTCGCAGGGCCGGCAGGACGCAGGCGAGTCGATTGCGTCTCTCCGCGCAGAAGGATGGCCCCCCCGGGCGGTCCGCGAAATTGCAGGCGTTGCCGTCGCGTCGACCTTCATCAACCGCGCGGCGACCATGCTGGCCATTCCGCTCAACGAGGACCTGGAGGCGCTGACGAACCAGTGGTTTTTCGGCGCGCTGCGACCCGTTCTGCGTCCCCTCCTAAACGGATGGCAGTATCTGGCGGGAGCCGGCCCCTCTCCCCTCCGTCCCGGCGAAGCAGAGGGGCCGTTTGCGCCGTGGATCGAGCGCCTGCGCGGAACCTGCGTGGGGCGCCTCTTCCACGAACTTACCGATCAGTGGCTCCGTGAAGAAACGGCTCTCCCCGTCCGGACGAAGCTGTTCGTGCTCGCCGTGGTGGCGCACGGGCTCGGGCATGAAGATCTGGAAGAGCGGGCGACCGATCTGCTAAAGGAGCGCTGCGGCATGGAGCGGAGCGAGGTGGGGACGGTGGTAGAACACCTGCAAGGCGATTCCATCAACGATCGGGAGGCCGACCTTCTGAAGCTGGCCCGCGTGTCGATTCGATACGAGGCCGAGCGCATTCAGACCACCACCCAGCCGCACACCCGAAGTCTGTCGCGCATAGAGACCATTGACGCCGTGGCCACGCTCGGACTCAGTAACGCCCTTGCCCGCCTCCGCGTGCTGGCGCCGCTGGACGACTGATGCGTTCGCTCTTGCGCAGAACGATGCAGAAGGCACTTCGCCTTTCGGTCCAACTTGGCAAAAAAGGTCAGTTTCACCAAAAAGATGATCAAACGTGATCAGTAGAGCCGCATAGAGAAGCTTAGCTTCCCGGGAATCTCGGCCTCCCAGATTCGGGTCCTTTTTGATGCAAGCAGCCGCCAAGATTCGAGAAGATCCTGACGATCTAGTGCTATATCAACCGTGATTATTTGTACGCGTCCGAATGATTTCAAAACTATTCGAGAGGAACGAAAACGATGGAATCAACCTCCAACGACGACGTTGGGACGACCGGCGGGTCGTCCCTAACGATAACGTTGAAAGCAATAACTCAAAGAATGAGATCTGACAGACCACTAGATCGCCTGAATCGAGTTCAGGATGACGTGCCTATGATGGGAATTTTTCGGGACGCTGAAGATCCGATCCTCAACCCCTGATTGGCATATAGAACATTGGGGGGATAGAGCAATCACGTTCCCGAACGAATCCCAGCCGACCCAATGTCCTGTGCGAATGACCGCTTCTTCTCTATTCGTCTATGCGCCTCGGTTTCCGGCGTTCTGGTTGTCCTCAGTCTGCTGATGCTTGGGACGCTGGGATGCTCGTCGGGCGAGGAGGCTGCAGACCTGTCAAGCCTCTATGATCGAGCGGCCCAATACCATGGCGTAGAGCGGAATCCCGTCATCCTGATCCCCGGCCTCATCGGCTCGAAGCTGCGGCACGTTCCGTCGGACACAACGGTTTGGGGCGCCTTCACGGGCGAGTATGCCGATCCCCGCACCGCACGGGGCGCGCGCCTCGTCGGGCTTCCGATGCGGGAAGGCGCGCCGCTTTCAGCACTCCGCGATTCGGTTCGGCCCGACGGGGCCCTCGAGGAGGTTGAAGCGCGCGTACTGGGGCTCCCCATTGCGCTCGACGCCTACATTGACATTCTGCGCTCTCTCGGCATCGGTGGCTACCGCGATGAAAGCGGGGCTCTCGGCGAGGTCGACTACGGCCCCGATCACTTTACCTGCTTTCAGTTTCCGTACGACTGGCGACGCGACAACGTCGAGAATGCCCGGCGGCTCCACGAGTTCATTCAGGAAAAACGCGCCTATGTACAGCGGCAGTATGAGGAGCGCTTCGGGGTGGAGGACTACGACGTGGAGTTTGACATTATTGCCCACTCGATGGGTGGTCTGGTGGCGCGGTACTACCTGCGGTACGGAACGGCCGATCTTCCGGCGGACGGAACGCGCCCGGAACTCACGTGGGACGGCGCCGAATACGTGGATCGGACCGTGCTCGTAGGCACGCCCAACGCCGGATCCGCCTACTCGCTCCGGTACCTGGTCAAAGGACGAGACTACGGACAGTTTGCCCCCACCTATTCGGCCGGCGTTCTGGGCACCATGCCCTCTCTCTACCAGGTACTGCCCCGCGATCGACACGGGGCACTTCGGGCGGCGTCGGACACGAGCATAGCGATCGACTCGCTCTACGCGTTCTCCTTCTGGAAACGCATGGAGTGGGGCCTCGCCGACCCGAACCAGGACCGCGTGCTCCGACAGCTTTTGCCCAACGTTGACGACCCGGCAGTGCGACGGCGCATCGCGGAAGATCATCTCCGAAAGTCGCTCACTCGTGCTCGCCGCTTTACGGCTGCTCTCGACACGCCGGCGACCCGTCCCGAGGAGCTCGACCTGATGCTCATCGCCGGGGACGCCGAGCCGACCCTGAGTCGCATGGCCGTCGATCGGGAAACGGGCGAACTCTCTGCACTCGACACGGCACCGGGCGACGGGACGGTGCTGCGCAGCAGCGCCCTCATGGACGAGCGCGTCGGCGGCTCGTGGAGCCCGACGCTTCGGTCTCCCGTCGACTGGTCGCGCGTGACGTTCCTCTTCGAAACACACGTGGAGATGACCGCCAGCCCCGCCTTTACCGACAATCTGCTCTACTACCTCCTCGCCCATCCGCGTTAGCATCTGTCCCGATCTTCAGAACGTTTTTGACGACCTCTACGGAATAGAGGCCTTCGTTCAGGAAGAAAACCGTCGACAATCGGTGGACCGGGACATCGTCGCCTTCCGCGAGAACAGTCAGTCGGACGACTCCACGATGACCGTCCCGTACATCTTCGTTCCTTCGTGGGGGATGCAAAAGTAGCGGTACGTGCCCGGGACCGTGAAGGTATGATCGAAGGTGGCCTTCGGGTCGAGATTGCCGGAGTCGAAGGCCGAGGCGCTCTCCGGAAGTCGCACGCTCTCGTCCTTCGTGGCTTCGGCTGGATCGGCCGTCACCGTGTGCACGATGACCGAGGAGTTTTTCCAGCGCACCGACTGACCGGTTTCGATACGCACGGTGTCCGGATCAAACGACAGGGTATTGGTCATGCCGACCGTCACGGCCGGCTCCCCGTCCACCTGAGCCAGAACAGGTACGGCGCAACTGCCCATCCAGATTCCGACAACAACCATCCAGGCAAGAAGCTGTCGCAGTCTCGGTAGGAGGGCAAAAAATCGACTCATGAAGGAGGCTGTATTTCCAAAAAAATGAGGAGTGGATATGCGCCTTGGCTTCGGCCCAACTCCGCCGACCGCGCTTCCGCGATCGAGGGGAGACACGCTTTCGATTCAAGGACGGCGCACATCCACTCCTCAGTACGTAAGTACCGCTTCTCGTTACTCGCCGCGCTGGCTGCTGATGTCGAGGTTTTCGAACATCACGTGCCAGAACGGAAGCTCCATGCCGTTGGGCAATTCGAAGCCCGTGGACACGTTCTTGTGCTGGAACTTGTGCTCGCCCTTCACCGGCATGAACGGCGCCACCATGAGGTGGAAGTGCCGGCGGGTGGGCGTCACTTCACTGTCACTCACCAGCTTGTAGTTTTCGCCGCGCACGTACTCGGTAAGCATGCCGTGGACGACGCGGGGCTTGTCCGTCACCTCGCCGTTCTTCATAACGGCGCCCATGCCCCAGAAGGCGGCGTACGTGTACTCAGAAGA
>CAZSBW010000281.1:0-4591 GCA_964604815.1 uncultured Salinivenus sp.
CGGCCCCTCCGCAGCGCCTCGCTTCGCTCGGAATGACACGCTCGGTAAGAGGGGACCTTCGACGTTGTGAAGGCTCATTCCGGTTTTGTCGTGTACCATGTCGGCGCGCCGTCCTCCCAAAGTTTGATCCAGCGGTAATGCCCGCATAATTGACAGGTAATGGTGGGGGCTTACGTTAGAGAATGACCTGGACGTGTGCCTGTCCTCCCTGTTCTCTGACGACAAGTCCAACCGCCCCCGATGTCGGCCTCGACGATTGATCGCCTTAGGCGTGCTGTCCACCGAAATCGTCCCTTCTCCCGCGAAGGGATGCTGGAGCGCCTCTTCACACTCTGGTTTCAGGGGCTCGTCTACACCCAGATTTGGGAAGACCCGCGCGTCGACGCTGAAGCCTTGAGGCTCGACGACACGAGCCGTATTGTCACAATCTCGTCCGCCGGCTGCAACGTCCTGAACTACCTCACCTACGAGCCGGACCGCCTCCTGGCGGTGGACCTGAATGCCGCCCACATGGCCCTCACGCGTCTCAAAATGGCGGCCCTGCGTCATCTCCCCACGCACGAGGCCTTCTTCCAGTTCTTCGGGGCCGGACGCCGAAACGTGCGGTCTTACCACGAACACGTGCGTCCTCATCTCGACGATACCACGCGCCGCTTCTGGGACGCGAGGCCGACCGGTATTACCTCGTCGGCGACGTCGTTGATGGCTGGGCGTTGCAGCGCTCCTGGTACTGGCCCGCCTCCCACAACGAGCTGCTGAAGGCCCTGCTGGAGCGGGCCGGAGAGGCCGAGGTGACGTACATCCCCGGCAACCACGACGAGGCCGCCCGGCAGTTTCCTGGTCTTCAGCTCGGAGACATGGCTCTGCTGAAAAAAGTCTTCGGGGTGCGGAAAAGGCCGGCTTTTGGCGTTTGATTGGGGGCGAAATTGTCCGAAATTGGTTTTTTCAGTACAGCCAGCTCATACATCTTTAAAACTGAGGCGCGCACTCACGAAGAGTACGGTGTGTTCTGATTCCTTTCTCTCCGCAAGCGTCGAACCTTTTCACGCTTCACCCTTAACCTGTCATCGCACTCGTTTGCAAGACATTAGCTGTTGTTCTTGTTGGAGGGGCGTAGGGGGTAGCCACTCGCTAGGCGGGCTCGTGGTGCTTCAGTTGATCCTTTTCTCAGCGACTGGCTTTCGATGCTCCGCACCGTACTGCTCTCGGTTTCCGTCTCGTTTTTTGTCCTTTTCGGGCAGCCCAGTAGCCAGGCCCAACCGCTCGCCTCGGACTCGCTCGTCCAGTCTGCCGACGCCCTTATTCCGAAGGGACCCGATTTACACGTGACGCTTGCTGGATGGACGCAGCGGCGTCGACGAATGGCCTTGGACCAGCGACATGCATTTGGCGATCTGACCTACGACCGGGGGGTATTCCGACACATTACGCCGGACAAGGACCGGGAATACCCGCTGGACATGAATACGTACCGGTTCTCGCCGCTGGAAACCACGGCCTGGACCCAGATGCGCAGCGGCCTCCGCCTGCGGACCGGAAGCATCGTCCGGGCCGAATGGGCATTCGTCACAGAGATCAAGCAGACCACGTCCCTCGCCCCCGATCACACGCTTCGCATCGACGCCACGCTCCGGCAGGACGGCGCTGCACAGCGCTCCCTCATCGAGTTCAGCTACGACTGGAACGTGAGCGGGCGTCACCACGCGGGGGTGCGCCATACGATTTCTCAGTACAAGCCCGACTTTGACGCCTCGTTTTACTACCAGTACGGCACGTCGACGACAGGACGCGTCCGTACAGAAGTGACCGTTCTAGACGCGTACCACGATCTCATTTTCCAGACGCTTGGCGTAACGGAAAAACAGGAGGACTTCATTCGGGACTACACTCGAAATCCCTACCTGGGACAAATCACCCTTGAGACGCCCCATCGCTTTCCCCTGCGCGCTGAAGTACACGCCGCCTGGCAACCCGAAAGCGAACTCGTGGTACAGTCCAGCACCGAATCCGCGCAACGCTACCGAGACCAGCAGAGCTTCCACTACGTCGGCGCCCTTCTGGAGTACAGCGCCGGTCCCGTAACCGGCGGACTCCTGTTTCAGCGCGACAAGTCGTCTCTCGATCGACTGGGCCTCCGGTCCGGGATTACCAGCAACTACGACACCGTTCAGCGCCTGCAGCGGGGCGGAGCGTTTCTGATGGGCACCTGGGGGCCCTTCGTGGGAGAGGCTTGGTTCTTTCTCGAACACTACTATGACCGCCAGGAGGGAACGGACTTCAGCCTCTCCACCATCCCACAGGCAATGAACTACAGGGACGACCGAAAAGACGCCCGTTTCCGGGTCGCCTACGTGCCGTCACCCACGGGCTGGTACGGCAGCCTCGGGTACCTCTCCCTGGAGCACGATCTTAGTGAAGATTCACCAATCATGGGCAACGAGTGGAGAGACCACTGGCCCATTCTCAATCCGTTTAATAATCGCCTGTCCGGAACCGTCGGATATCGCTTCAATCAGGGGGCCGTGCAGGTCGGGGTCAACTTCGACCTCGACGGGGACATCACGTTCAAGGACGATCCGGGCACGACCAAAAGCCGATTCGACAACGGGTTTATCCGGTTCGTCACCTCCTGGTGAGTCCGGATCCCGTCTGAGCGTCCTCGGATCGGTCCCGACAGGCATGGAAATCCACGTCCCACCCTCTCACTCCTCCATCGGACTGACCGAGGGGTCGTACACCTCTTCCTGATGTTGGTCCTTCAGGCGCTGGTAGGCCGGATCGTCCGTCACCTCTTTCCAGGCGTTCCGAAAGACGACGGCGGCGGCTCGCTTCTCCGGATCGGCCCATTGCTGCGGCGTCCGCTTGGTGCCGTCCTCGTCGTACTTCTGCCCGCCGGGGTACTTCGCGTACCGCATGGCTCGCGTAAAGCCCATCTGGAGGTACTTGCGCGTCACGTCCATCCCCACGAAGTCCCCCTGCTCGCAGTACGTGTCGTATTGTTTGCGGAGCACCGCGACGGCCTGTTCGGCCGTCTCCTCATCCTTAAAGCCCCAGTGTGGGAGCAGTTCGTTCTTGTAGGGCTGGATCTTAAAGACGCCCTGTTCGCCGGACTGGTAGCGATAGGCCTCGGGACGCTCGCGGAAATTGAGGTCGTACTCGGTGGCCATACCGATCCGTGAGAACTTACGCAAACAACTTCACGCAGTAGAGGAGATCAGCCGGACTCATGCAGCCCAGCAGAGCTGTGCACGGTCGTAGATGGAGCCGTCTTTCCAAACTTCTTTCACCCATCGGTAAAGACAAGAAGCGCGCGCCGCGGTTATTGGGACGACGAAGGGCGCGAATCGGAGCCGGACGGCTGCGACAGAAGCAGTAGGTCGTCGAAGTCAATCGTGCCGACCGAATTCATGGTGTCGGAGTCGCTCCACATCATGATGGCGAGAGGTTGCCCGTCGGGGTCGTCTCCGAAGAGGCGGTCATAGTCGGCCAATACGTTCCGCTCGTGCGTGATCCACTCACCCGTTCCCTGTTCCGCTTTCGACGCAACGACCAGAACCTTCAGCGGTCCGTAATCCACGGTCGTGCCCACGGGGAGGGTTGAACTGTAGGTGTACTTGATGCTCTTGGGCATTCCCAGCCAGTTTTTCTCAACGGTAACGTAGAGGGCTCCTCCCGTGTCGTTGCTGCGATCGTGCTTCTCGTTTGCCTCCTCCGGCAGCGCTTGCGCCCGCCACCGCCATCGGAGGAAGGGACGCTTTTCTGCGTCCCAGTCCAGGTCACGTTTGTGCGACATAATGGCCCGGAACGCCTGATCTTCCGTGTGGACGCGTGCGAACTGGTTTCCGTTCTCCCCTCGCACGTAGACGTTCTGCCTCGGGTCCATCGCGTCGGGGTGCGTCAGCCGGATGAGGCTGCTTTTTCCCTTGTTGGTCCGCCAGCGATGAGGGGGAGCCCCAGTCGTATCCGACTCAAAGTTGTCCAGCAGCTCGCAGTTCGTCGAGGCAGGCAGCGACTCGCACCCTGATTCCGACGGGGACTGAGCGTGGCTCGGGAGCAGCACCCCGAGTCCAAGAACAAAAAAAGCGACCGCGCGAAGGAGCATAAAAGCGGGGACGTGTGACGGGGGATCTCTCGGAGAGGGAGGCCGCCTGGAGGGCGGAGAGAGTAACAGACAATTCCGCGCCACCGACGCCTCTTCCTTCTTTTCTCCTGCCATCTCCCGGTTATTGCAACCCCTGCGACGACTCGAGTCTCTTCCGTGGTCGTGCCGATCCGTGGGAACGTACGTACATTGCTTTCCCCGAAAGCGAGGGACCGCGTAAAGTCGGGAGTAGAATCGGCCCTTACAGACTTATTCGCGTATCAGTATTCACGGATAGGGAACGTCGTCCCGGAGTTTCTTCTCGGCATGGGCGAGCATCTCGGGCGTATCCACGTCCTGCCAGAAGCCGTCCCCGATGTCGAGCGTCTGCATGCGCCCCTCGCCCATGAGACGCTGGATGCCGTCGGACAGGGCCGCGTCGCCCTTCGCCGCGTACACGGCCGAGAGCGCCTCCATCAGCCCGTCGGTCGCCACGAAAACGCCCGTGTC
>CAZSBW010000282.1:0-4577 GCA_964604815.1 uncultured Salinivenus sp.
AAAAAGATCACGGCTGTGAAGAAACGGCCTGATCCCTGTCTACGCTCCACTGACGGGGATCCTAGATCCCCACCCTCAAACTCACTGGCGTTCGGACATGAGAAATTTCGGTCGTTTCGCTCCGACAGGCGTCCGGGCGGCCGTTTCTTCAGGGCCGACCGGTCTTTCTCGGTTCTTTGAGGCAGGCTGCGCAGGGAAACACGTCCGGTGATTAATCTCGCAAAGTCACACAGATCTCCAGGACCGTGCAGCACAGCTGAGCTGTGCATCGTCGTAGCCGAATTCGTCTTTACAGACTTGTTCACGTCTCGGTATTCTCGCTCTCACTCCACGCAGGCCCTCTACTCCCCGGCCAGTTCCACCTGTTCTCCAATCCAGTCGGCAAGTACGTCGATGGCCGTCGGATCGAAGGTTTCTTGAATCCGCCCGTACTCGGAGGGATCGCCCGTCTCGGCCGTCTGGAAGAGGTGATTGAGCCCATCGAGCGTGCGCACCGTCACGTCTGGATTGCTAGGCGCGTTCAGGGCCTCGGCGATGGCGGCCTGATTCGTGTCCGGCGCCACCTGCTGGTCTTTTGCTCCCGCCAGGGCGAGCACCGGGACGTCGACCTTGCGGAGCGTCGGTAGCGGGTCGTGCGAAATGAAGAAGCGCAGCCACGGATTCATGAGCCGTTGCACCTCCCGATTGATCACCTCCTCGCCTTCGATCCCGCGTGACTGGATCATGATTTTGCGCAAACGGCTTGCAATCTCGGCCGAATCGGCGTCCCGCTTCAACACCTTGAAGATGCGCTCCTGCGTGCCCCGCTGAAGCGCCCGGGTGCGACGATCGGCGCCCTGCTCGCGAATGCGCCGGTCCAGCTGGCTGGCGAGAATGGCGTCTCCCGGCACGCCCGGCGCTGCAAGCAAGACGAGAAAAGCGACCCGTTCGGACCGCGCGGCCACCATCGGCGCAATGAGCCCGCCCTCACTGTGCCCAATCAGGCCAATCTGCTCGGACCGCACGCGGGCCCGTTGGGCAAGGGCCTCGACCGCCGCTTCCACGTCCTCGGCCAGATCCGCCGATGTGGCTCCTGCCTGCGTCCCGCCGGACTGCCCCACACCCCGCTCGTCGAAGCGAAGGACCGCCAGCCCGCGCCGCGTGAGCGCATCGGCCAGCACGAGGAAGGGCTTGTGGCCCATGATGGTAGCGTTGCGATCGGTGGGGCCGGAGCCGGCCACCAGCACCACGCCCGGCACTGGAGCGTCCGTCTCGGGACGCGTGAGCGTTCCCTCCAGCGTGACGCCCGCCGACTCGTTGCGAAAGGTGACCGTTTCACTCGCGTAGGGGTAGGGCGCCGTCGGCTCCTGCGGGCGGCGCACGGTGGGGGCGTTCTCCGTTCGCTCCAGGCGGAGGGGAAGGCGCTGTCCGCCCTGTGCCCACTGTCCCTTGAGAACCTGGGCGCTATCCGTCAGCACCCCGGCAAACTGCCCGGCAATCAAAGGCACCGCCAAGCGCAGGGTGTCTGCGTCGATGAGGATGCGCTCGATAGGAATGTCGGTCGCTCCCTGATCGGGACTGTCCATCGTCCCCGTAACCTCGCCCCGTACGTCCCGCTTGATTCGAAAGACCACTCGCAGGTCGGTGTTACCCACAGTGAGGGTCCCCACCCAGTCGCCGAGGAAGCGGGACGTGTCGGCCGCCGCCCCGGTCGTGGCGTGCACCGGCGCGCTAAACAGAAGCCCGGCGAAAAGGCCCCCGAGCACCAGTGAGAGGGGACCCCATCGACGACAGAACGAAACAAGCGGAGACAGAGCGATCACAGACTGGACGGGTTGAGGAGAGAAGCACATGGCGGTCGGGCCGGTGTGCGAGTAGAGGAAACCTGTACGGTCTACTGCGGATCCGAGTTTTCTCGTCGGCAAACGTGATCTTTTCCATCCGGCTTCCTGCTCCGTGGAAGTGCACGGACAATGCCGATCCAAGATTGAACCGCCGAAGCTCCCTTGAGACGCTGCTGAGGCGGATTCGCTTTTCGCACGACCCATTTCAAAATGAACGTCAGAGCCTGCAAACACCGATTCTACTCAGCTCCCTGATTCGCATTTGTTCCTTGGGGGGAAGCGCGTCCGGTGCCCGCCCGGCGTCGTTCGGCATGGCCGCGGGCCCGATCGTCACCGAGCAAACGACCGTTCACTGGACAGTGGCGATCGCGGTCTTCTGTTTGCTTCTCGCATCCATCACTCAATTTTCGCTTCGGTTGTCATCTGCTCCACGGGGGCATGACTGGGACACTGCGAGCGGAGAGACGTTCGGAAAGAGGAGAGGGGCGGCGGGCGGTCGAAGGCCCCGAGGTGCGTGGGACAGTCGCAGTCGGAGGCCCCGAATCCCGACGTCGGTATGCGCGCTTCGAATGCCTGCCGAAGAACCTGGGCCCAGATGCATTCGCGCCGGGTCTCGTCGTGCGTGTACCAGACGGCCGTGAGCGTCGTGACGGCGCGGAGGTAGTCGACGTGCCAGTGGAGGGCCCCGTCGCCCCGGGCGTGGCGCTGGATGCGGGCGCGGAGACCGCCGGGGCCGAAGGCGCTCCCCACGTAGACGTACACGCCGGGCCGCACGGCCATCTCGCCCAGCGCGCCCACTTCGATGGTTTGCTCGACGTTGGCCCGGAGCAGGAGAGCGTAGGTCCCCGGCTCGTCCGGGAGACCGCTGTCGAACTCATCCGTCATGATCCAGAGCCTCGTTCTGCCTCCACGGGGCACGAAAATGCCGGGTGCGGACCTCCCCTGTCATGGGCGGTACGGCAGCACAGTTGAAATTCGGTCGGACTCGCTCTCAACGGGTCGCCGACGCCGAGACCGATTCTTTCTTCCAGAACGCAATTCCCCCCGCTTGTTGCCCCACGTCCACCGACGCGACACGCTCGTAGGACTCGAGGTCGAAGACGTCCACCGCCCCCGGCTCGCCCCCAACCCCCTCGGCCGTGACGAATGCGTAGCGGCTGTCGGGCGACACGACGACGCCGTGCGACACGGTGCGGCTGTTGGACCGACGCGCCGCCCGCTCGCCCGTCTCCAGGTTCCAGAAGCCCGTCTCGCCCGATCCTTTGTACGATACGACCAGCGTCTGGCCGTCCGGCGACACGTCGAGGTTGTACGGACTGGTGCCTGCTCCCGTCTCGAACCGCCGGGCAACCGTCCAGTCGTCCAGGTTCACCGCCAGGACCTCGTCGGCGCCGTTGTTGGCGACGTAGGCGCGGGCCTTCGACGGGTGGGGCTGCACCCAGGTGGGCTTCGGCGTGTCCGTGCCCACCGCCAGGGTACGCGTCACGGTGCGTTTCACCGCATCGATCTCGTAGAGCGTACCGTCCATCATGCCCACCGAGTAGTGCCGCCGCCCGTTCGGGGCAAACCGCGAGCCGTGCGGCATAATCCCCGTCTCAATCTGATCGACCTCCGTCATCGCCGCCGGATCGACGACCGAAACGGTGCTCGGCTCCTCTTTGCCGTGCAGGTTGAAGTTGACGACGTAGAGCAGTCCGGTGACCGTCGACACGCTCATCGTGGCGGGAAACATTCCGACCTCCGCTGTGCCCACCTTCCGGTTCGTGCCCGTCTCGTACTTTACGATCCGCCCGTAGGGCTTGCCGTGGGCGATGGACACGAACCAGTGATCGCCGTCCGGCGCCACCGCCATGCCGTGCGCGCCCTCCGTCTCGGTCGGCTGGTAGCCCACGGTGACCGTCTCCTCGACTGCGGCCTCCTCGCCGTCGAACCGGACGAGCGCCACCGCGTCGGCGGACTCGGACGCGACGTACACGGAGTAGTTTTGCGCAAGAGCTGGTGTGGCGGTGAGGCCAATCACACAAAGAATGAGGAAGACAGTCTGAGGCAATCTCATAGGGATTCGCAAAAAGAGTTAGCAGAAAGTGACAACACCCAGCCTATTGCTGGCGGCGTGCGTGGACCAGAATGTGCCCCAAATCTCCTTCGGGATTGAGGAAGTCATTCGGAATCGTAGCCCGTACTTCTGAAGCCTCCGGTCCATACAAGGTGTCTTGGACACGAACAGAGTCCATGATCGCCTGAGGATGGAGGCTCAAATTATCGTCGACCGTGAGTGGATCAAGGACGATCTCCTGCGTCGTACGCTTCCCCTCTGCAAAGTGGACTTCAACCGCAAAAATCTCTTCGCTCTGCAGAGTATCTTCTCTCGGGGAACGGACGGCAACTGGGTCAACTGTCGCAAACTGCAGGCGTCCGATTCCACTTATGTTCGGCACAGCCTTCAGCTGAATTACGAGCGAACGATCAGCGGAGAGTGTGTCGAGGTTGCTGGTCGCCGTGCCTCCCCGAAAAGCATCTGTGTAAGTAGGGCCGTCGCAATCACTGCAAACTGTGGAGTCGCATCCAGATAGGAGGATACTGCCCACGACGACGAGCACGCAACACGCCGCGATCCGGTATCTCATAAAGTCGGAGTGGGAATCCATTTAACTGGCCCCTACACTACTCTTGAATTATTCAGAAGACGTCAGTTCCACGACCCAGAGGCCCGAGTTCCAGTCCGAGAAGAAGATGTGTCCTTTGTACGGCTGC
>CAZSBW010000283.1:0-4570 GCA_964604815.1 uncultured Salinivenus sp.
GGATGTCCTAGAGCGACGGTGTAGGATGTTTCCGTAGTTGATGCGATTGCCCTAGCGGTCGTTTCCCGAATTTGGGCCGGTTCGAGCGACTCTCCTTTCGGAGTCGGACGGAGGCGTTGGCCGGCGAAGGATCTTGGGGGCGTGAGGAGCGAGGGGCGCGCGGACGGATCTCGTGTTTGGGGGTCGTACGGGAGGGGGGAGCGGAGGTTCAGCCGCGTGATTGTCGGCACGTGGGTATTTCACGATCGGAAGATGGAGGCGTCCTGTCGGCATTCGGAGTGGGTCATGAGTTGGGGAGTCATGAGTTGGTGAGTCATCAGTTGAGAAGTCATGAGGATCTGGTTCCGGACCGGGGACCCATGGAGGGAGGCGAGAACCACATTCAAGGGCTGATGGTTGCTGTCTCGTCCCGGGTGGGTGAACCATCCTGGTGGACGTGTCCCCCACGAATCCGCAATACGAAATCCGCACGATCCCATGATCGACGCCATCAAAGCGACGGCCGACGACGTGTACCCCGAGGTTGTAGATCTTCGCCGCACGCTGCACCGGAACCCGGAGCTGTCGGGCGAGGAGCACGAGACGGCCCGGCGCGTGGCCGAGCGGCTGGGCGATCTGGACCTGGACGTGCGCACCGGGATCTACGAGACGGGGGTGCTTGCCACGCTCGACGGGGGGAAGCCGGGGCCGACGCTTCTGCTGCGGGGGGACATGGACGCACTGCCGATTCAAGAGGCGACGGGGCTCGACTTTGCGTCCGAGAACGAGGGAGTGATGCATGCCTGCGGCCACGACGTCCACACGTCGTCGCTCCTGGGCGCGGCGATGATTCTGGCGCGGCACCGGGAGGCGGTGCACGGGCAGGTGCGCTTCTGCTTCCAGCCGCACGAGGAGCGGCTGCCGGGCGGGGCCAAGTTTATGATGGAGGAGGGCGTGCTCGACGACATTGATGGCACGCCAGGGCCGAAGGTGGTCTTCGGCCAGCACGTGAAGCCGGGACTGCCCGCCGGGACCATCGGCGTGCGGCCCGGGTGGTTCATGGCGTCGAGCGACGAGGTGTACGTGACGGTAGAGGGGGAGGGCGGGCACGCGGCCAATCCGCACGAGCTCCGTGCGGACGCCCCCTACGTGGCCAGCCAGATCGTCGTCGCTCTGCAGTCAGTGGTCAGTCGGGAGTGCCCGCCGGGCGTGCCGTCGGTCCTCTCCATGGGGCGCTTCGTTGCGGAGGGGGCCACGAACGTGATCCCGCCCACGGCCCGGCTGGAGGGCAGCTTCCGCGCGATGGACGAGGACTGGCGCTTTCGGGCGCACGACCTCATTAACCGCGTGGCCACCCGTACGGCGGAGGCGCACGGGGCCACCGCCGACGTAGAGGTGCGGGTCGGGTACCCGGCGCTCTACAACGACGAGGCGTCCACCTCGGTCGTCAAGGATGCGGCCCTTGCCTACGTGGGGCCGGACCGGACCGTTGACGCCGACCGCTGGTTTGCCGGGGAGGACTTTGCGTATTTTCTGCAGGAGCGGCCCGGCACCTTCTACCAGCTGGGTGCGGGCACCGACCACGGCTTACACACCGCCGAGTTTGCGGTCGACGAAGATGCCCTGCGCACGGGGGCGGGCTTCATGGCGTACCTCGCGTGGCGGTATGGGCGGGGGGCCGTCGACGCGTGAGGCCGCTGCGATCGGTCCTGCCGCGCTCGCCGCTCGGGCCACTTCCGGGGAGCTGGGTGCCGATGCGCAAGTTGGCAAGGGGAAAGGGCGAATGGGAGGGGGCGTCCGGGCGGCCGTTTCTTTGAGGCCGACCTGCTCTTTCTTTCGGTTCTTTGAGGCAGGCTGCGCAGGGAAGCACGTCCAGTGATTAATCTTGCGACGTCACACAGATCGGTGGAACCCCATTCACGGATCCGGAACGTTGGGGAGTGGCCTCCCTCACGAGCCCTCGCACCCGGCGGGGAGGGCCGTGGGGCCGTTCTGATGAGGATCGGATCTGCCCCCGTCGCTTCCCGTTGGGGCCGTGCGTTTTTGTTGGACCGTTTTTGCCCCCGAATGCCGTCTTTTCCTCCCCTCGAGAACGACCTCCTGCTCCGCACCGCTCGCGGCGAGACCACCGACCGCACGCCCGTGTGGATGATGCGCCAGGCGGGCCGCTATTTGCCGGAATACCGAGAGGTACGGGCGGAGCACGACTTTTTCGAGGTCGTGGAGACGCCGGAGCTGGCAGCCGAGGTGACGATCCAGCCCATCGACCGCTTTCCGCTGGACGCCGCGATCCTGTTTTGCGACATCATGGTGGTCCCGGAGGCGCTGGGGCTGACGGTGGAGATGGTGTCGGGCAAGGGGCCGACGTTTCCCGAGCCGCTCACGACGCCGGACGAAATGGAGCGCCTCGTGGCGCCGGACGTGGACGAGGCCCTCGGGCACGTCTTTGAGGCGCTCACCGTCACGCGCCGGCAGCTGGACGGCCGCGTGCCCCTCATCGGCTTCTCGGGGGCGCCCTGGACGCTGATGGCGTACATGGTGGAAGGGGGCGGCAGCACGTCGTATCGGCACGCCCGCGCCTGGCTCTACCAGCACCCGGAGGCCAGCAAGGCCCTCCTCCAGCGCATCACCGACGTGGTGGCTGAGTATCTGATCCGGCAGGTGGAGGCGGGGGCGCAGATGCTTCAGGTGTTCGACTCCTGGGCGGGCCTGCACGGCCCCGAGACGTTTCGCACGTTCTGCCTGCCGTACCTGGCCGAGATTGCCTCCCGCGTGAAAGACGCTCACCCGGACGTGCCCATCGTCGCGTTTGCGAAAAACGTCCACTACGGGCTCGACGACCTTGCGGACACGGACTACGACGTGCTCAGCCTCGACTGGACGATGGACCCGAAGACGGCCCGCGAGCAGGTGGGCGATCGGGCCGTCCTCCAGGGCAACCTCGACCCCTGCGCCCTCTACGCGCCCCCCGATGCCCTCCGCCGCGAGGTGCAGCACATGCTGGCCGGCTTCGGGCCGCATCAGCACATTGCCAACCTCGGGCACGGCATGCTGCCGGACCACGACCCGGAGCACGCCCGCGTCTTCATCGAGGCCGTCCACGAGCACTCCCGGCGCATGCGAACGGTCTGACGGGGCGCGGTTGGGGACGGTCGTCCGGTTGTCCCTGCACACACTCTGCTCTACTGATACGTGAATGAGTTGCTAAAAACGATTCCGATTGGGAGCATACCACGGTCCACCTCAAACGGAGAGTGTGATTTACCTACCCATGCACGGATCAGTAAGAGCATGTGGCCACGGGAGCAGGAGGGAGCCGGCCCGGGAGATGAGTAACGACGACCACGCTTTTTACACGGAAGCCCTTCCATTCCCAATTTTGGGAGGAATCGTCGAGCGGAGCCGCGCCCGCACGACCCGTCCACACCAACCCCCCCTCCATATTTCCATCCCCAGATTGCCATGCTCGATACGTCGTCACCGCAGGTTCGCGCCGTACTGCCGCTGCTCTACGTGGCCTGGGCCGACGGGGTGCTCACCCCCTCCGAGGCCCAGACGCTGCGCAAACAGATTCGCTCGCAGGACTGGTTGGAGGACGAGGTCCGGGAGGAGGTGTGCGGCTACCTCGATCCGCAGTCGCCGCCCACCGCCACGCAGTACTTCCAGTGGATTCGGGCGCTGAAAGAGGCGGCCGATGAGACGCCGGTCACGACGCGCACGTCACTGGCGGAGCTCGGGGCGTCGATGGCCACGGTAGGGGGGGATGGGGCTGTGCTGCCGGATGCGTCGCGCCGGGCGCTCGAAGATATTGAAAATGCCCTCGGGGTGGACGGGGAGGAGCTGCTGGGCGACCTGCTGGGCGAGCGGCCGGAGCCGGGGCCGCCGTCGGTGGAGGCGCCGTTCGACGTGGACCAGATGCAGGCCCTGCTCGACGGGGAGCACGCCGACCTCCGCGACCACATCCGCACGCTCCTCCAAGATCCGGTCTTCGAGTACCAGGACGACCTGCCGACGCCGGCCTACCGGGAGCAGGTGCTCCGCTGGACGCGCCTGCTGGCCGAGCAGGGCTTCGGGGCGCTGGGTTTTCCGGAGCCGTACGGCGAAGGAGACATGGAGCGGTTCATGGTGGCGTTCGAGACGCTGGCGACCCATGACCTGAGCATGGTCATCAAGTTCGGGGTTCAGTTTGGCCTGTTTGGGGGGAGCATCCACCGATTGGGGACGGAGCGCCACCACGAGGAGTACCTGGAGAGGGTGGCGTCGCTGGAGCTGCCGGGCTGCTTTGCGATGACGGAGTGGGGGCACGGTTCCAACGTGCGCGAGCTGGAGACGACGGCTCACTACGATCCGGACGCCGAAGAGTTTATCATCAACACGCCGCACGACGCGGCGCGGAAGGAGTGGATCGGAAACGCGGCGGCGCACGGGCGGCTGGCCACGGTCTTTGCCCAGCTGCACACCGATGGGGAGGAGCACGGTGTGCACGCCTTCCTCGTCCCGATTCGTCGCGAGAACGGCTCGCCGATGCCGCGCGTTCGCATCGACGACTGCGGGGAGAAGATGGGGCTCAACGGCGTGGATAACGGGCGCC
>CAZSBW010000284.1:0-4558 GCA_964604815.1 uncultured Salinivenus sp.
CGACTTTACGATGCACTCCAGTGTGTAGGCTGCCCTCGTTGAAGAAGCAATTCCGGGCACGTACATTGCGGACGAACGGACGGCCCATCGCAACGAGTCGCTTCTCCCCATCATCATTTCCTGTCATTATGAGAGTCCTCGGTCTTGTTGTCCTTCTTCTCGTAACCGGATGCGACGTTTTTTCCTCGGAAGACGACGGATCGAACGAGACGCCAACTCCCCCGGAAGAAAAAACGAGCGTTACCGATGACGCAGGCAATCGCTACGAGGTGGGCTTCGATCAGGTCGACGCCAACGATCAGGACCCCTACGTCGAAAAGTACGGAGACGATGACTCGCGTCTCTGGCGCCTGCGCCACGACGAGACCCCTGTGGACGCACGCGCTATCCTGGTAGCCCTCGACGAGCAGGATCGCCCCTACGTGGTGTTTACCGCTGACGGCGGAAGCAACGACGCCGAACGGTTTCAACGCCATCATGTGGAATCCGGAGCGTTTTCGGACGCCCCCTTCGGCAGTTACGGGCGTGGAGGAGGCCCAAAAGTGTCGATCGTAACGCGCTTGGATCCTGAGACCGGCGATATAGAACGGGGCACGTTTCTCAGGGCACAGCTCTCAAATGGAAATACAAACACCCTTTCCGCAACCGGCCTTGAGGTCACCGACGGCACGGTTCGGGTGTCCGTCGAGTCCGCCGCGTGGCCGCCGGCGGCGGGCGCCACCGATGCGAACTGGAAACGCTTTGACCCGGATCGTTTCAACGACGAAAATCGACCGTCGCTCCTTTATTCGTTTCCCCCGGACCTGACGGCGATCGACAACGTCCAGGTTCTCGAATAGTCTGGTTTTCGACGGCCGGCCTCCAGCCGACGAGCGCCGAGCGATCAAAGGACCCTGCAGAATGGTCCGACACGTCGCCGGACTTTGCCCGACCTTCCCATCTTCGTCTTTACAATGCCCCCGCCGCTTCAGAGCTTCAGGGCCGCCCCTTTACCAACCAAATCTGTACCGAAATCCTCTTCCCCATGACCGAACTGCGCGAACGCATCAACGACCTCGTTGCCCAGGGAGACGCCGTCAATCGCGGAGCCGCGGGCAACGCCATCGCCGACCTCGTCCAGGCCCTCAACGCCGGTGACATCCGCGCCGCCTCGCCGAATGGCGACGGCTCCTGGACCACCCACGCCTGGGTGAAACAGGGCATCCTGCTGGGCTTCCAGATTGGCCGCATCGTCGATTATTCCACCGACAAGTTCCCCTTCTACGACAAAAACACGTTCCCGGTCAAGCCCCTCCGGAAGGCCGACAACGTTAGGCTCGTGCCGGGCGGCTCGTCAATCCGGACGGGCAGCTACGTGGGGCCGGGCGTGGTGTGCATGCCGCCGATGTACGTGAACGTGGGGGCCTACGTCGACGAGGAGACGATGATCGACTCGCATGCGCTGGTCGGCAGCTGCGCCCAGATCGGAAAGCGCGTGCATCTCTCCGCCTCCGCGCAGGTGGGGGGCGTGCTGGAGCCGGTGAACGCCGCGCCCGTCATCATCGAGGACGACGTGTTCGTGGGCGGCAACGCGGGCATCTACGAGGGCTGCATTGTGCGGGAGGGCGCGGTCATCGCCGCGGGCGTGAACCTGACCTCCTCCACGCGCCTCTACGACCTGGCAGACGAGACCGTGCACACCGCCACTGAGGACGCCCCGTTGGAGGTGCCGGAGGGCGCCGTGGTCGTCCCGGGCTCCCGCACGGTTGACTCCGCCTTCGGCCAGGAGCACGGCCTCTCGCTCTACGCCCCGATGATCGTGAAGTACCGCGACGCGAAAACCGACGCGGCGACGGTGCTAGAAGACGCTCTTCGCTAACAGAGGGAGTTTCTCACTGAATGGCAACGCCCCTTTCCCGATTGTGCTCAGAACCGGCCTTCTTCCTGCCCTCCTCCTTTCGCTGCTCGCTCCTCCGTCGCTTTTCGCTCAGCCCGACACGCTCTCGCGGGCCGAGCGCCTTGAGGACCTCCGCCGGCACGTCACGCCCATCCGGTCGGTCGATCCCGCCGACGAGGACTTTTCCGACCTGAGCCCACTGAAGGAGGCCATCGGAGATCGACAGATCGTGATCCTCGGCGAGCCCTCTCACGGCGACGGTACCGCCTTCCAGGCCAAGAGCCGGCTCGTCAAGTTCCTGCACGAGAAGATGGACTTCGACGTGTTAGCGTTCGAGACGGGGCTGTACGATCTCCGATTGGCCACCGCGCAGGCCTCATCGTTTAAGGAGCACCTTCAGGCAGCGGCGAACAACCTGTCCCGGCCCTGGGCGAAGAGCAAGCAGGCCCGTCCCGCGCTCCGCTACTACGCCCAGACGACCCAGACGAACGACCCACTTCATCTCGCTGGCATCGACGGAGCGCTCCGCCCCCCGAACGACTCGATTTTCACGGCTCGCCTCAAGCGCCACCTCCAGGCGACGGGGTACTGGCAGACCGCGACGGCCCGTATGGACTTTGCCCCAACCCTCCGCACGCAACTGGTCAATCCCCTCGCCCTCGCCCGCGACACTGCACGGTATCGCCAATTCGTTTCCGTGCTCAACACCCTGACAGATACGCTCCGAGGCGGCTCCTCCGAGGACCGGTTCTGGGGCCTTATGCTGGAGAACGTAAAGGCGATGACCCAAACGGGCTTTCAGCGCAGCTACGAGCCGCGCAACCGGCAGATGGCCGAGACCCTCGCCTGGCTTGCCCGCGAGAAATACGCCGACGAGAACATTATCGTCTGGATCGCCAGCTCGCACGGCATTCGCAACCTGAGCTCGATCGAGCGCATCAACGCGAAGCGGTCCTACGAGGGACAGAAATCGATGGGCGATTTCCTCGCCGCGGCCTTCGACGGGGGCATCTACACCCTCGGCTTCACGGCCTATGAGGGCAAATTCGGGGCGTTTTACTGGGACCGGCGCGAGACCCAGACGATCTCGTCCCCGAGCGCGAACAGTCTCGAAGACCTGCTTGGGGCTCTCTCGTCCGACTACAGCCTGCTGAATCTCTCGGCCGTGCCGAAAGACCATTGGCTGTCGCGCCCGCAGGTGGCCCGTCCGCTTGGCTACGAAGAGATGCGAGCCGACTGGACGAGAGTCATGGACGGCCTGTTCTTCATCCGTAAAATGGCACCGAACACAAAAGTCGAGCAATAGGCCCCTTCCCCGCCCGGAACTGGGGAAATCCCTCACGCGACACGCCCCCATTGACCTTGAAAGCCCCGGATGGGGTGTCCATTTTATTGGAAAGAGGCAAAAGAACAGCCTGTCCTCTTCCCACGCACTTGCCCCCCTTATGGATCTTGTTTCTGCTGAGGATGCCGTCTCCGTCATCAACTCCGGCGATCGCGTCTTCGTCCACACCGCAGCCGCGGCCCCGCAGAAGCTGGTCAACGCGATGACCGATCGGGCCGGTGAACTCCGCAACGTCGAAGTCTGCCACCTACACACCGAAGGCGAGGCTCCCTACGCCCGCGACGAATACGGCGACACGTTCCACACGAACGCCATGTTCGTTGCCGCCAACGTTCGCGAGGCGGTTAACGACGGCCCGGCCGACTATATTCCCGTTTTCCTGAGCGAGGTGCCGTCCCTCTTCCGCAACGACGTGCTCCCGCTCGACGTGGCCCTCATCCAGGTGTCGCCCCCTGACAAGCACGGCTACTGCTCGCTCGGGGTCTCCGTCGACGCCTCGAACGCCGCCCTCGAAAGTGCGAGCCGCGTCGTCGTCCAGATCAATCCGAACATGCCCCGCACGCACGGCGACGGCCTCGTTCACGTGAGCGAGATTGACTACGGCGTGAAGGTCGACACGCCACTCCCCGAAGCCCCGCGCCCGGAGCTCTCAAACGTCGAGCAGGCTATCGGGCAAAACTGCGCACAGCTCGTCGACCACGGCGCGACGCTGCAGATGGGCATCGGCGCCATCCCCGACGCCGTGCTCCGCGCCCTGGACGACCACGAGGATCTCGGCGTGCACACCGAAATGTTCTCCGACGGGGTCATCGACCTCGTGGAGGACGGGGTCATTACGGGGGACAACAAAGCCGTGCATCCCGGGAAGGTCGTGGGGAGCTTTGCCATGGGCACCCGCCGCCTGTACGACTTCATGGACGACAACCCCCTTATCGCCATGCTCGACGTGGCGTACACCAACGACACCGCCGTCATCCGCCGCAATCCGAAGGTCACCGCCATCAACAGCGCCATCGAAGTGGACCTCACGGGCCAGGTGTGCGCCGACACGATTGGCACCTACCAGTACAGCGGCGTCGGCGGACAAATGGACTTCATTCGCGGGGCCTCCCTCTCCGACGACGGCAAACCGATCATCGCTCTCCCCTCCACGACCGGCTCCGGCATCTCGCGCATCGTGCCCCACCTCAAGGAGGGCGCAGACGTCGTCACCACCCGGGCCCACGTGCACCACATCGTCACCGAGTACGGCTCCGTGAACCTCTACGGCAAAAACCTCCGAGAGCGCGCCGAGGCCCTCATCGACATCGCCCACCCCGACCACCGCGAGGACCTGC
>CAZSBW010000285.1:0-4543 GCA_964604815.1 uncultured Salinivenus sp.
GCGGCGATGGATTTGGCCGTGGCATAGCCTTGTCCGGGGGGAGAAGGTGATTCCGGAGGGATTCTGATGCGTGATGAGTGATGCGTGATCTGCAGCTACGATTTAATCGAGGTCGCCTCCGTCGCTCACGTATCACGTTTCACGCATCACCCTTCAATCATTCAGCCGAATGAGGGCCTTGAGGAGGGCGAGGGTTGTGTCCTCGGGGCTTCGCTCCGTGCCGATGCGCACGTGGCGCGGATCTTCGAGGGGGGAAGGGGGCTCGTAGCGGGCGTCGAGCACGTCAAAGTCCTCGGCCCGTGCGTCGGAGGCGGTGGCGGAGCCGGCCTCCCGACTCGACAGGCGATCGCGGAGCACGTCGTCAGGGGCCGTGAGTTCGACGAAGGCGTAGGGCACCCCGGCGGCGCAGAGGGCCATGCGGAGCGCCTCGCGCCGGTCCGGGTCGCTGTAGGTGGCGTCGAGGACCGTGCCCTCGTGGCGGCGTCCGTGTTGCACGGCCCGTTCCCGCAGCGTTTTGTAGGTGAGGTCGCTCATCCCGTCGCTGTAGAGGTGCTCCCGCGTGGCGGCGTCGGGGCGCTCGTGGAGGGGAACACCGGCTCGCGTCTTCCGCACGCGGTCGGAGGACAGGTGGGCCCAGCCGAACGAGTTGGCGAGGGCGGCTGCCTGCGTGCTTTTGCCCGTCCCCGACCGCCCAAACACCACGATCGCCAGCGGCTCCGTACCGGCCACCGCGTACCGGAGCGCCCACTGGTAGTACCGGTGTGCCCGAATGCGGCTGCGGCCCCGCTCGGCGGGCGGCACCTCGTCCTCCATCGCTCGCATTCCCTCCACCTTGCCGCGGACGTAGGCGCGGTAGCACTTGTAGAAGTCGATCAGGTCGTCGAGGTGAGGATCGTCGAGGGCGTCCGCGACCCGAGTCACGACGTGGTTCGCAAGGTCCGTCCGCCCGTGGTAATCCAGGTCCATCGCCAGGAACGCCACGTCCTCGGCCACGTCGAGGTGGCGGAAGCGCTCGTTGAACTCGATGCAGTCGTAGATGCAGACGCGGTCGTCGGTTAGGTGGACGTGTTCGAGGCGGAGGTCCCCGTGTCCGTCCACGATGAAGCCCTCCGCCCGTCGGCGGTGGAAGAGGGCCGCGTTCTGGTCGAAGAAGCGGTCGGTGTAGTAGCGGAGGGCCTGATAGGCTGGGCGGGAGAGCGCCGAGCCCACGTGCTCCTTCGTCTGTTCAAAATTTTCCTCGACGCTCACGCGGATATTCTCAATCCATCCAGCCTCGGCTACTTCCGGGGTAGACGGCTGATCCCGGTAAAACGAGCAGAGGGTATCGGCCACCCGGTCCACGTCGGCCGCCGTGGCCTCCCCGCGCTCGATCCGTGCGTCCAGAAAGCGGTCGGGACTGAGGTACCGCATCTTCACAGCGTACTCGACGACCTCGCCCCGGTCGTCGTCCGGATCCACGCGAAGACCGTCCTTCGTTTCCACGAGCGGGACGACGCCCTCGTACGTTTCTTCACAGAGCCGCCGGTTCAGTCGCACCTCTTCCTCGCAGAAGTGCCGCCGCTGCTCCCGGGTCGAGAAGTCGAGGAAGCCGAGGTCCACCGGCTTTTTAATTTTGTACACCCACGGCGGCGCGATCGTCACGAGCGAGATGTGGGTCTGCTCCAGGGACACGCGATCGGGGTCGTGGGGGTAGACGGCGGGGTCGGTGAGGGCGTCCCGAAGGATGTCGATCGAGTGGGCAGTGTTCATCAGACCGGAAGCAGCGGTTGGGGGCGACGGGTCGGAAGACACGTGTCGGGGGGCGGTCGGTCCTGTTCTCAGGGGGAGATTAACACCGTCCGGCGCAACCTGTTCGGGGGAATGACCGTGCTTCATGGACTGCAAACACCCTGATGATTTTCACCCTCCTGGTCCCGGTATGCCGTCAGATTCGGAAAATGACACCTCCACCATCATTGGCCGCCAGCCCGTGCGCGAGGCCCTGGAGCGGGGGGACGTGGGCATCCAGAAGGTCATGCTGGAGCAAGACGCGAGCGGCGAGGCCATCGGCGTGATCCGCTCCCTCGCCGACGAGCGGGGCGCGCCCGTTCAATACGTGCCGGAGGCGCGGCTGCGGCACGAGGCCGATGGGGCGACCCATCAGGGCGTCGTTGCCATCTCGGCGCCCATCCGCTACCGGGAGGTAGACGAGATGCTGTCCGACATTGCGCCCACCTGGGGCGACGTGAAGGCCAAGAAGCCTGTACTCCTCGTCGTCGACCGCGTGACGGACCCGCGCAACTTCGGCGCCATCCTGCGCAGTGCCGTGGCGGCGGGGACGGACGGCGTGGTCGTCCCGACGCGCGAGATGGCCCCGCTCAACGCCGCCGCCATCAAGGCGAGTGCGGGCACCGCGCCCCGCATCCCCATCGCCCGGAGCGCCGACCTGCCGCGCCTCCTCACGCAGGTGAAGGAGCGGGGCTACTGGGTCGTGGGGGCGGAGGGCACCGCCGAGACGTCCCACTGGGACGCGGACTGGGACCGTCCCGTGGTGGTCGTCCTCGGGAGCGAAGGGGAGGGCCTGGCGCCGGACGTGGCTGAGGCGTGCGACGAGCTCGTGTCCATTCCCATGCCCGGCCCGGCCGAGTCGCTAAACGTGTCGGTAGCAGCGGGGCTGCTTCTCTTTGCGGCGGCCCGTCCGCGGAGGGCATCGGAAGAACCGACGCGTGACGCGGAGTCGTAGCCTCCCCCCGGTCGTCGAAGGCCATCGTTCATTTCACGCGATGGGGACGCAAGCGGAGCGCGAGCAGAACGATCTTCGATATCGGGCATCAGAACTGGAGGATGGCTTGAACCCCCGGCTGCGTCGAGCCGTCCACCGTTGTGATCGTTGTTGGCTCGACACTCAGGTTTTGGGTTTGGTCACTGCGATTGATCGAAGTGCCCAGGGCCTTTTCGGTGCCTACGGCGCCAAAAGCCGAGAGAAGAGTCCAGCTTCCCAGCACTACCGACGTTGCCCCGGCCAGCGAAGACGCGGTCGGATATTTGGCGTCACCGGACAGCCCAATCGTTAGGCTGGTCGTCCCGCCGAGAACGCCTACCGATCCCCCAACGGTGCTTGGGGAGCCCCGCTCCAGCAGCACGCCGTTCACAATCGATGCCCCGATGCTGGCGGAAAGGGCCGTAATTTCGAGCGGGGAGGATTCCTCCTCGTTCGATTCGGGGGCGACGGTGCAGCAGTCCCCGTACATCGGTTGAATCATGGCCAATTCCTGCCGAGTGAACCCGTGGTGAGCAGCCCATCGATCGATCACAGGCATTTTCATGGTTCGAACGTCTGCGAGATGGGAACGGGCGTCGATGCGCTCGGCCACGTCCCGTCCAGTGGACACGGCGATGAGGTGCCCGACGGCACAGAGCCGACCCCGCTCGTCTATGAATACGGGCGACCGACCCGGGACCTCTGTGTTTTGCGGGAATCGCCCGCTCTTCCAGTAGGAGTGCAGAGCGTCGAGCAGTCTCGACCGGCGTGTTCGCTGGGCCGACGACAGAGACGGGCGAGCCCGGGATCGCAACAAGGTTTCTACGTAGGCTAGATGGGCCTGTAAACGAAGTTGTTCGGGCGTGTCAGGGGACGGAGTCGCACCGTATAGGGCCCGATAGCTCGAATTGCCAAGTACAGCATTGACGGGGCGGACGGCGTCCCGGTCGGAGGGAGGGGGCGCGGAATCGGGACCATGGATTAGAACGCTGTATCCAAGGGGGATGAGAAGCAGAATTCCGACGAGGACGGAAAGCAGAGCACGCATGGCAGGTGGTGCATGAGCGATAGAAGAAGGCACGACGGTCACCTTCAATACACGCCTTTTCAGAGAGGTGACCAGTCTGTCGGATCGATTTCGTCGGCGGGCCGGCGAGGCGCAACGTTCGGGGGAGAGCGGACGTACGCACGAGTAGCACGATTGCTGTTCTCGTCTCAATTTGCTTCGCTCCCGATCGATGGCCCAGATGAACGCCCAGGTGCACCCCGACCACCCACGATGGACCGACTGGCGGTGGCAGATGCAGAACCGTATCCACAGCGAGGAGGCGCTCGACCACTGGATCGAGCCGACGGCGGACGAGCGGGAGGCCATCGAGAAGACGAGCGACGTGTTTCGATGGAACGTGACGCCCTACTACGCCCAGCTTATGGATCCGGCCGATCCCTCGTGTCCGGTCCGGCGCCAGGTGGTGCCGACGATGGACGAACTGGGGCCGGATCTCGTCGACGAGCTCGACCCGCTCGACGAAACGGGCCACTCGCCGGTCAAGAACCTCATTCACAACTACGAGGACCGGGTGGCCTTCTGCGTGACGGCCGAGTGCGCGATCTATTGCCGCTACTGCTTGCGCAAGCGCATGGTGGGAGACGCCAACTTCTTCATGCGCACCGACGAGCACCAGGCGGCCATCGACTACATCGCCGAGCACGACGAGATCCGCGACGTGCTCCTCACCGGCGGCGATCCGCTCACGTTCAACGAGGACAACCTGGAGTGGCTCTTGAGCCGGCTCCGGGCCA
>CAZSBW010000286.1:0-4532 GCA_964604815.1 uncultured Salinivenus sp.
TTCAGGACTTTTACGATCAGCTTCAGCGCATCCAGAGCATGGGCTCGATTAAGGAGCTCATGGGGATGATCCCCGGAATCGGCAACAAGATTTCGGACCTCGACGTCGACGAGGATGCCTTCAAGCACATCGAGGCCATCATTCAGTCGATGACCCCGGAAGAGCGGACCGATCCCGACATTCTGAATGGAATGCGCCGTCGCCGCATTGCTCGCGGCAGTGGGGTCGAGGTACGGGACGTGAACCAGCTGATCGATCAGTTCAACGAAATGAAGGACATGATGAAGACGATGCAAAAGATGACGAGCAAGGGGCGGGACGTCAGCATGTCCGATCTCATGAACAAAATCACCGGCGGCGGAGGGGGGCCAAGTCCGAGTCCCCGATAGATGCCCGGATTTTTGTTGGGGGGATTCCTCTCGGCTCGGGCCGCCCGAGCTGCGTTTGTCTCCAGTTGCTCATCACTTGCTTTTACTGAAAACTCAAGGATAACACGACGTGTCAGTCAAACTGCGATTGCGCCGAATCGGGCGCAAAAAAATTCCGGTTTATTCGATCGTCGCCGCTGACCAGCGGAAGGCGCGCGACGGGCGCTACATCGAAGATTTGGGACGCTACTTTCCCCTTCGCGAGCCCGCCGAGGTACGCCTCGACGAGGAGCGCGCCCTCTACTGGCTCGACAACGGCGCTCAGCCGAGCGATACGGTGCGATCCATCCTCTATCGCCGCGGCCTGCTGCTCCAGAACCACCTGAAGCAGAAGGGCGAACCGGCCGACAAGATTGAAGAGAAGGTTGAGGAGTTTCGGGAGCGAATGGCCGAGCAGGGCGACGACATCAAAATGGCCGTGCAACCTCGAGGCGAAGATGCGCTCGAAAAGGAGCGAGAGCGCGCCGAGGAGCTTGACGAAGAGGCGCGACTTCGTGCCCAGGCCACCCCGCTTTCGGTCGTCCAAGACGAGGCGGACGAAGGAGATGCTGGAGACGAGCCCGACGCGGCCGCCGAGGAGGCGGATGAACCCGAGGCGGAAGCGGATGCCGAAGGCGCGGCCGGGGAAGAGCCCGACACCGATGGGGCTGAGGAGGCCGACGCAGGCGAGGCGGAGGCAGATGCCGCCGACGAATCGGGTGACGACGAGCCGGACGACGACCAGTAACGCTCTCGCGCGAGGTGCCCGCGATGCCGTCCTCTCCCGAGTCCTCCGATTCGGCGTCCACGCCCGACTTTGCGGACGTGCCGCCGACCGAGATGGTGCAGATTGGGTTCGTGTTTCGGGCCCACGGAATGGACGGGGAACTCAAGGTGAATCCCGAGCACACGGACGATCCGGCCCGGTACGAAGAGCTCGAAACGGTGTACGTCGGGCGCACGCCCCGTCAGGTCACCCGCCACACGATTTCCTCGGTTCGGTACCAGGAGTCGAAGCGCGGCACGACTGTCATCCTCGGATTTGCAGGCATCGATACGCGAACCGACGCCGAGACGATCGCCAAGCTGCAGGTTTTTGCCCACGAGGACGATCTAGAGTTGGCGGAGGACGAGGTCTTTATCCACGACCTCGTGGGGCTGGAGGTCGTCACGGAGGATGGGGAAGCGCTCGGCTCGGTTGCCAATTACATGGAAATGCCGGCGCAGGACGTGTTCGTCGTTCAGCGGCCCAACCGGGAGGAGGCGATGATTCCGGCCATTGAGGAGTTCATTGTTGAGATTGACCTCGATGGCGGTCGGCTTGTCGTTCGTGCCGTGGAGGGGTTGATCGGATAGGTCCTTCCATTCCGTTTCCGGACAAACGAACGGTGAGCGCTCACGTCTGTAGAATTTCTTTTACGACCTTTCTCTAGGCTGCTCCTTGGAGAATGACGAGCGCCATGCGCATTGATCTCGTCACGGCACTTCCCGGACTGGTTGAGGAGCCCCTGCGGCACAGCATCGTGCAGCGGGCCCGAGACGCTGATGCCGTGGAGATTTGTGTGCACGACCTCCGCGAGTACGGCACGGGAAAGCACCAGCAGATTGACGACTATCCGTTTGGGGGCGGGGCCGGCATGGTACTGAAGCCCGAGCCGCTGTTTCGGGCGGTAGAGGCCATCGAGGACGAGGAAGGGGACGCCGACGAAGTGATCTTTCTGACGCCGGATGGGGAGCGCCTGGAGCAGCCTATGGTGAATCGGCTCTCAATGAATGGGCACTTGATCCTGGTCGCCGGGCACTACAAAGGCATTGATCAGCGTGTGCGAGACGTTCTGGTCACGCGCGAACTTTCGATCGGCGACTTTGTGCTTAGCGGCGGTGAACTGCCCGCACTCGCCCTCATCGACGCGATCGTGCGCCTGTTACCGGGCGTACTTGGAGACGCCTCTTCGGCCCTTACAGACTCCTTCCAAGACGGACTGCTCGACGCGCCGGTCTACACGCGGCCCGCCGAGTATCGGGGGCTCTCGGTGCCCGACGTGCTTCGATCGGGCGACCACAAACGCGTCGAGCAATGGCGTGACGAGAAACGCCTCGAAAAGACGCGCGAACGACGCCCCGATTTGTTACACGAGTCGTCATAGACGACTTGCTGTCCACCACTTTTTGCTTGTTCGAATCTCATTCATTACAAACCGACATTCCTGCCATGGCCACTGATTTGATGAGTGTCGTCGAGGCCACGCAGTTTCGCGACGACGTTCCCGACTTTAGTGTGGGGGACACCGTGAACGTTCATATACGCGTGGTTGAGGGCGAAAAGGAGCGGGTCCAGCAGTTTGAAGGCATCTGCCTAAACCGCCGCGGCTCGGGCTCCAGCGAGACCTTCACGGTTCGCAAGACCTCGGAGGGGGTGGGTGTGGAACGGATCTTTCCGCTTCACTCGCCGCGCATCGCCAAGATCGAGGTGATGCGTCGCGGAAAGGTGCGCCGGTCCAACCTGTCGTTCCTCCGTGATCGCGTCGGCAAGTCGGCGCGTGTCAAGGAGCAGGTGCGGGACGAGTAACGCCCCTGCGCTTAGGGTTGGAAGCGGTTGTCCGACAGGCGTCGGACGGCCGTTCTGTTATTGGTTTCCCGATTGGTCCCTCTCGGTATGGATCTCGCAATTTGGAACTATCCGCCGGCCGAGTTTCTCGTGTCCGGATTTACGTCCGGGGCGGTGAACAACCCGTTCCGCATTAAGCGGCACCGGCCGGAGGAGTGCGCCGCACGCCTCGTACAGGGCGAGGTGGACGTGGCGCTGTTGCCCACCATGCTGGCGCTTCAGGCGAGCGATGCCATCGACGTCATTCCGAGCGTGGGGCTCGTGTCCTGGGACTATCCGTACGCCCGACTGGTGTGGGGCGGGGGACTGCACGACTTCCCCGACACGATTGCCTACGACCGCCGCGTGGCGCAAGAGCGCATCGTGGCTCGCATTATTCTGCACGAGCACTACGGGGTGGACCCGACGTTCGTCCCCTACGACGATCGGACCCCGACCGAGCTGCTGGATACCGGCGAGGACGCGGCGCTCCTGGCGGGGCCCAACGTCCCGTCGCTTCAGCCCGAGCCCTTCACGATTGACATCGGCCAGGAGTGGTACGAGTTGTCCAACTATCCGATGGTGTGGGGGCTGTTCGTGACCAAGCGCGATCAGGCCACCGACGAGACCATTGAGGCGCTGATTGACTCGGCCCAGGCGGCGGAGGACAACCGCGACGTGTGGGTGCAGGCGAAGGAGACCTCGGCGGCGCTCAATGCGTTTTACCGCGAGGATCTGCGCACGGGGCTCGACAAGCTCGCCATCGCCAGCCTCACGGAGTTTCGGAAGTATCTCTTCTACTACGACGTGACGGAGGACGTCCCGGATTTGCCGTTCGTCTATCTCGACGACGATGAGGAAGAAGAGTCGGAGGTCGATGGGGCCTGAGGTGGGGCGTTGCGGGGAGGCCGTTCTTCCCCGCGGCTGCCGTTTCCGAGGGTGTTTTCTTTGGTTGGAAGGTTGAAGGTTGGAAGGTTGGGGGAAGGGGGATTTTGAGACTTTATGACCCAAGTTGTGACCTGCGTGCCGATTCGATCCGACGACGGATAACAGACCGAAGACCGCCGAAGATGACGCCTGAGGCGGTCCCTCGTCCGCAGTCGGCCTTCTTTCTTGCAAAACGACCACACCTCACAACTTGGGTGATATGGTGTTGCCGGGTTCATAGAGGCGAGGGGCTCTTTGCGTGTTGGTATTCATTGCACTGACCGAACGGCTGCTATGGCTGAGGGCGTTGAGGTCGTCGAGCGGAATAAGAAGGCCCAATTCGAATACGACATCGAGGAGACCCTGGAGGCGGGGATCGTGCTGGAGGGCTCCGAGGTGAAGTCCGTGCGGGACGGGAAGGTTAGTCTCGATGGGGCGTACTGCCAGGTGGACCGGTACGGCGAGATGAAGATCCATGGGATGTACGTCAAGCCGTATGAGGAGGCCGGTCCGTTCGGACACGAGCCCCGGCGCGACCGCAAGCTGCTTTTGCACGAGCGGGAGATTCGAAAGTGGGGCGACATGGCCGAGAAGAAGGGCTACACGATTGT
>CAZSBW010000287.1:0-4524 GCA_964604815.1 uncultured Salinivenus sp.
GCGCCATGTGCCCGGTCATGACGTCGGAGTTCGTAACCTTGTTGAGCGCCGCGTCGGTGAGCCGCTCCATGAAGTCCTCATTCTCCGTCATCTTCGGGTGGTTCATCCCGAGGGGACTGGAGGCGTAGAAACCGAAGAGGTCGATAAACGTGCGTCCCGTCTTTTCGTCGCGAAGCCGCACGCCCTGGCTCTCGTCCATGTCGAGGACGAGGGGCAGCATGCCCTTCGTGAGGATGTGCTCCGACAGAAGCTCTTTGACCTGCTTGGGCTGAACGGCGTTGGCGGGAACCGCTTCCATAGGTTCGGATCAGTTGGATGAGGGTGGACCGGATGGATGGTGCGAGAAAGGTATTCACCAACCCCGGTTACGTTTCGGCACAATTGCCTCTTCACCTCTACCGTCACACATCACGAAAATTCCATCCGCCCCTACGTTCTGCCCCCTTTCCCTCCGTCCCAGCCGGGCGCGGACTCACTCTCGCTCATAGACGATCTCGCCGTCGACGATGGTGTAGAGGACCTCAGTGTTCAGCAGATCGGTCGTGTCCTTCGTCACGTCGGCCGAGAGAACTGTCAGGTCGGCCAGCATGCCGGGCTGGATGCGTCCCTTCTCGTCCTCCATCCCGGCGGCGTAGGCGTTGTTGACCGTGTACGCTCGAAGCGCACGCTCGCGCCCGATGCGTTCCTGCGGGATCCACCCTCCCTCCGGCTTGCCTTTAACCGTCTTTCTCTCGGCGGCTGCGTAGATTCCGTGCAGCGGATTGGCGGTATACCAGGCGGCATTCGTGCCCGGCCAATCGCTTCCAAAGCTCAGCCGCACACCGGCTTCGTGAATCGTCTTGAACGCAAAGCTCCAGCGCGCCCGTTCCTCGCCAACCCTTCGCTCCAGCCAGCGCATGTCGTCGATGGCGTGAACGGGCTGCATTTCCGCAATCACTCCGAGTTCCGCCATTCGATCCGCCACGCCTGGCCCGCGCAGGTGCTGCGCGTGAATCACCCGCCACCGCTGCTCCTCCGTGCCCTCTACGATTCTCTGCGCGCGCTCGTACATCGTCAGAAGCGTGTCGATGGCCTGCGTCCCGATGGCGTGGGTCTGGGGCCAGTGACCGGTCCGGGCGGCTCCCTCGATGAGGGCTTGCATCCCCTGATCCATGTGATCGCGCCATTGGCCGCGGTTGTCTTTGTGCTCGTAGGGCTCGTAGAAGCGGGCCGTAGAGTTGCCGAGAATGCCATCGACGAAGCCTTTGAGGCCCCCGATGCGGAGCCACGCATCGCCAAATCCGTGATCGACGCCCACGGCGTCAAGTTCCTCCCACTTGTCGAGCGTCGGGCGGGCATAGACCCGAGCGGTGAGATCACCGTTTTGGTGGAAGCGCTGGAAGAGACGGAGTTGGGTGGGCGTCGTGATGTCGTGAATCGCCGTAACGCCGTGCTGGCGGAGGCGGGCCAGGGCCGTGTCCGTCTCGGCCACCCGGCGAGCCACCGGCTTCTCGGGCCGAACGGCGCGCACCTGTTCGGCGGCTGCTGGCGAGAGGCGTCCCGTCATCCGCCCCTCTTCACAGTCCACGCCGGCGTTGTCACAGTCGAGATTCGCCTTCTTCAGAGCGCGTGCGTTTGCCAGAAACTGCTCCCCGTCAAACCGCGAGAGCAACACCGGCGTCTCGGGCGTGATGTCGTCTATGAGATCGCGGTGCGGCTCCAGCACTGGCTCTCCGTCCGCGTCGGCGTCCCCTCCCTGCTCCCACTGCGCGTAGGCGCCCCAATCGCCCCCCGTGATCCAGCTCCCCTCGGGCAACCGATCGCGGGCTGCTTTCACCTGCTGGACGAGCGCCTCGGGATCGTTTACATCCAGAAGATTGATGCCCAACAACAACGCACCGGCCCGATCGAAATGCGTGTGGCTGTCGATGAGTCCGGGCGTGATCAGTCCCTCCTCAACCTGAAGGACCTCTGTGTTCGAGCCCTCATGTCGTTCGACAGCTGCTCGACCGCCGACGGCAAGAATACGATTGTCTGCCACGGCGACGGCTTGGGCACGGGGTTGGTCGGCGTCTCCCGTCCACACCGGCCCCTTCAGAATGAGATCGGCCGACTGCGCCGACGCCCCCGAAACGAGCACTCCTGCCGCCAGGAGAACGCTGAGAACGAGTCCGAACCAACGGACAGCTAGGGAGCTTCCAATCATTGGACGATGCGCATTTGTCAAGGACGTGAACGGACCTACTCCGTTTGCTCGTATCGTACCTCCCCGCCGACGATCGTGTGCGTCACGTCCGTGTCCCGAATTTCATCAGCAGGCACCTCCAGAATGTTCTTGGAAAGCACCGCTACGTCGGCGAGCTTGCCGGGCGCGAGCGTTCCTCGTCGGTTTTCCGCGAAGGCTGCATAGGCATTTTTCGTCGTGTAGGACTTGAGGGCCTGGCGGCGCGTGAGCGCTTCCTCTTCCGTAAAGGCCGTGTCGGCCTCCGGCACCTTCCGCGTGACCGTGCAATGGAAATTGGCGAACGGATCGATCTTTTCGACCGGCACGTCGGTGCCGTTCGCGATCACAACGCCGTCCTCCCAGAGGGTTTTCCACACATAGGCGCCCTGCTCTACCCGCTCGGCCCCGAGCCGCTTGTAGTTGTACGGGGCGTCGGAGCAGGCGTGCATGGCCTGCATCGAGGCAATCACGCCCAAATTCGCGAAGCGCGGAATGTCGTCCGGGTGTAGGTGCTGGGCATGCTCGATGCGCCAGCGCAGCTCCTCCCCGTCCACGTCGGCCTTCTTAAACAGCGACTCAAAGAGATCGAGACTTTCGCGATTGGCGCGGTCGCCGATGGCATGCACGGCAAGCTGGTAGTTTTCCTCCATCGCAATCTCGGCGATCTCGCGCACGCGGTCCATGGCCGTCACGTTGGTGCCTGTGTCGTTGGGGGCGTCATTGTACGGGTTCAGCATCCAGGCCGTGCGCGAGCCGAGCGCGCCGTCCACCGTTACCTCGCCGATGGACCGAACGGTGAAGTGATGATCGGCGGCGCCCATCGTGCGCAGGGCCGCGAGCGTGTCCTGCGTCTCGGGCGTAACCTCGCTCTGCGAGACCATTGCGTACATCCGAATGCCGAGTTCGCCCGCCTGCGCCATCTCGCGGTACCGTTCGATGGTTTCGAAGGACGCCCCCTGGTCGTGAAAGCTCGTCACGCCGTGGGCGAGGGCATTCTCGGCGGCGAGGCGCACCTGTTTCTTCTTGCGGGCACGGCGCTCCTCGGCAGTCATGTCGCTCCGCGACTGCTCGATGGCCTCCAAGACGAGCCCTTCGGCCGTCTCCAGCAACACGCCGGTAGCCCGCCCCTGCGCGTCCCGCACGATGGTGCCCCCCTCCGGATCGGGCGTGTCCGGCCCGATGCCGGCCCTCTCCAGCGCGGCGTCGTTGGCGATGGCGGCGTGGCCGCTGGCGTGCGTCAGAAACACCGGCGTGTCCGGCGCGACCTTGTTGAGGCGCGCATTCGTCGGAAAGCCGCGCACGACCCGCTCCGGCTCAGCCGTCCACTTCTCCTGGTGCCAGCCGCGCCCCTCCAGCCACGCCCCCGACGGGACCTCGTCGGCGGCCGAGTCAACCCGCGCGACGACCTCGTCCCAGGACGGCGTGCCCAGCAGGCCGAGCTGCATCTGCGACTGCCCCATCCCCATAAAGTGGCCGTGTCCCTCGATGAAGCCCGGCGTGGCCAATCGCCCCTCCAGATCGATCACGCGCGTCCCCGATCCAACGTAGGACGCAATGTCCGCGGTGGGGCCCACGGCCAGGATCGTGTCGTCTGATGCAGCCAATGCTTCTACGTCACCGTGCTCCTCCTCGAGCGTGGCGATCGTGCCATTTTTCAGAACGAGGTCGGCCGTGGGGCCGGACGAGCACCCTGAAAAGAGGAGAGCGAGCACAACCAGATAGGCGCGAATAGACATGACGGACGGCATTTTGCAAAAGAGCACTTCGGGGGAGTGTCCCGTGAACGTGCCCACAGTCTCACCAATAACGGCGTTCTTATCAACCACCCCCTGGACTCAACAGGGCGTTCGTCTGTTGAAAGGTTCCGTCGAGGGGAGACGGCTCCTCTGCTGCCGAGGGGGGACACTGCCGAAAAAGCGCGAATGAGAGAGAAGCGTGCGGTCGCACTTCGTTAATCGAGCACGAACACGAGCCCGTAGCTTCAAGATGCGATTGCCGTGCTGCAATCAATCGCCGAGCATCGTTTCGAGGGTTTCTCGTTCTCAACCAACCGAGGTCTCTGCGAGAGGAACGGCGTGCACGCCCCCTCGTACGCACTCATCCATCTGCAATTTGGGGCTCGGCAGACATCCGCATTGCCGACCTCGGTCGTTCGAATGAAGCTCCCCGATCCCGCATGTCTACCCCTACATCCGACGACACCGCGACCAAGGAGACCCCGACTCAGCCCGGCGACGTTGAACTCAACAGCGTCGAGCCTGAACCGATCGGCCCGTCAGGCGACGGCGATCCGGGGTTCGTAGAACTGCCCGTCGTGGAAA
>CAZSBW010000288.1:0-4521 GCA_964604815.1 uncultured Salinivenus sp.
ATCGCGGGTCGGCTCTCGGGCTCGTCCGTTTCGACCGGCCGTTCTGCCTCCAGCCGGCGGCGCAGGCGCTCCTGCAGGGTAAGGACCCCGCCCACGCGCTGCCGCAGCACGTCGGCGTCGAAGGGCTTGGTGACGTAGTCGTCGGCCCCGGCCTGTAGGCCCGCCACCTCGTCGGCGGTATCGGCGCGGGCGGTGACCATGATTATGGGAATCGGTTCCGTCTGCGGGTCGTCCTTTAACTGGCGTGTCCTGTCGTACCCGTCGGTTCCGGGCATCATGACATCCGCCAGAATCACGTCGGGCAGCTGCTCGCGGGCCATCGTCGTTCCCTCTTCTCCGTCGCTTGCCTCGATGACGACAAACGCCGGCTCCAGCACCGACCGCACGTACCGGCGCACGTCGGCGTTGTCGTCAACCACCAGAACGCGTTTGGATTGCGGATTTGGGGCGGTGGATTGGTCGTTGGAGGCGGGCGAGCCCTCCGGCGCGTCGGCGCTCTCGGAGGCGTTGGCCGTCGAGTTCCGGGGGGCGAGCGTTGAGTGTTGAGTGCTGGGGGGGGGCGTTCTCCGTCTCGTGTCGAGGAAGAAGCACGGAACGATGACGACTCGGAAGAGGCCGCCGATGCGTCGTCCGCGTGGGGGGAGTCACCGATCGGGTCGGAGGCCAGCGCGTCGGGGTGTCGGGGCAGGCGAACGGTGACCGTGGTTCCCTCCCCCTCGACGCTGTCCAGCGTGATGGTGCCGCCGTGCAAGTCGACTAGGCTTTCGTGTAAGCCAGCCCAATGCCGATGCCCTCCTGCTCGCGGCTCGGCGTGTCGTCGGCCCGTGTAAAGCGGTCGAAGATCTCCTCTTGCTCCTCGGCGGGAATGCCGGGACCGGTGTCGCGCACGTCAATTGCGGCCGTCTCCTCCTGAGGCCGCACCGTAACCGTCACCTTCCCTCCCTCAGGGGTGAACTTGAGGGCGTTCGACAGCAGGTTGCTCACGATGCGTTCCAGCGCCTCGCGGTCAACGTACACCGGTTCAGGCCCGTCGGTCTCGGCGTCGCTTTCTCTCTCCGCCCCGTCGGCCTGCACCGTGAGGTTGAGGCCGGCCCGTTCGGCCAGGGGCTCAAATTCGCGGACGAGCCCGTCCACCACCGCCGCCACGTCGGTGGGCCGGACATTGAGTTCGTAGGTCCCCGCATCCAGCCGGGCCAGCCCCAGCAGTTGATCGACGAGGCGCTGAAGGCGACCCACGTTGCGCTCGGCGATGGACAGCTGCTCGGCGTCCGCGCCGGCCTCGTCGTCAACCGGTTCCAGACGGCCGCGCTCCAGGTGCTTGCGCACCTGCTGCAGGGGCCCGCGGATGAGGGTGAGCGGTGTGCGAAACTCGTGGCTGACGTTCGCAAAGAAGCGGCTTTTCGCCTGATCCAGTTCTTCGAGCCGGTCGCGCTGCTCTCGGAGCTGCTCGGTCCGCTCGGCGACGGTTTGCTCCAGTTCCTGCTGCCGCCGCTGGAGGCGCCAGGTGCGCCACCAGTATCCGGCCGCCACGAACCCGAGACCGGCCAGCCCGCAGAGCCCGAGAAACCACCACGTCTCCCACCAGAACGGCGCGACGGACATCGTGACTCGCGCCGGCGTTCCCCAGTCTCCATACTCCCCGGCTGCTTGCACGACGAGCGTGTAGGTTCCCGGATCCACCTCCGTGTAGCGGGCCCGCCGCTGGTCGGTGCGGGTGGGGGAGGGATCAAAGCCCGAAAGTTGCACCCGAAACCGAGTGACTTCCGGGTTGGAAAAGTGGAGACCGGTGTACTGCACCGTGAACGTCCGCTGTTCGGGCCGCAGGTGCAGTGTATCGGCGGTTCCAACGCGGTAGGTGGTGTCGGCGACGGTGGTGTCGGCCGGGGTGATGCTCTCGATGGCCGCCGGGGTTGGAAGGGGAGGCGGCAGGTCGGCGTCACTCGGGTCCACGACGGCAACGCCTCTCTGCGTCGGGAACCACAGCCGCCCGTCGGCGGTGCGGGCGCCGGCGGTGTGAACGCCACCGTTGGCTTCTCGGCTGGCGAGGCCGTCCTGCTCGGTGTAGCGCACCGGGCGAATCCGGCTCGTGTCCCCCTCGGCGTAGGCGTTGAGCGCGGCGCGGTCCACCCAGAAGAGGCCCCGATGGGAGCTCATCCAGAGCCGCCCCTGGCCGTCGGCCCGGACGTGAATGACGAGGTTCGCGGGAAGGCCGTCGTCCGGGCCGATGGGCGTGAGGCGGTCGTCGCCGAGAGCAGGCGTGCCCCGACGATCAATGCGGGTGAGTCCATTTTCTGTCGTCCCAACCCAAAGGTGCCCGGAGGCCCCTTCGTGGATGGTGAGAACCGGATCATTAGCCAGACCCTCGTCGGCCGTAATCCGGCGGAGGCGATCGTCTCGGAGCCGCAGCAGCCCCTGAAAGCGCGTCCCAATCCAGAGGGACCCGTTCTCGGTCTCCTGAAAAACGGCGCCCCGTGCATCGTCGGGCACCCCTTCGCTACGACGCTGCCACTGCCCGTCGCGTCGCGTGTAGAGCGTGCCGTCAATCAGGACGTGCACGCGGCCGGCACGGTCGACGTAGACCGCGTGAACGGGCTTGCTTTGCAGAGCGTCGGGCAGCCCCTCCTGCGAGGTTTGGTCTCCGCCCCGCCGGTAGAGGCCCTCATCCGTTCCGATCCACACCGTGCCGTCCGGGCCTTCCGCAACGGTCCACACGAGCGGTGGCAGGTCCCATCGGTCCGTAAGTGGCGTCACCCGCCCGTTTTTGACGGTGGCAAGTCCTCCATTGATCGACGTGACCCACACCTCGTTCGAGTCGGAGCGGCGCACGTTTACGCCGTACACGTTGGTCGAGGGCAGCCCGTCCCCGTCGTCGATCATCGTGATTGGCGTGCGCCGGAGACGGTATAGTCCGTCTCGTCCCGTCCCTACCCACCAGTTTCCCTCTCGGTCAGGCGTGAGGGCCTGTATTCGTCCCCCAGCGGCCAGAACCACTTCTCCGTTGCGCCGCACCTGTTGCCCGAGCCTCGTCCATCGGGCTCCCTCCGGCCCCATCTGCACGGCCTGGCGGCCCACGATCGGACCGCCGCCGATGCGCCGCGCACGCTCCTCCTCCACGGCGTAGAGAGCCCCAGCTTCGGTGTAGGCCCAGAGCGTGCCGTCCGGCGTCATCGAAAGGCCGAGCGCGGGTCGTTGCAGCGGCTGTGCGGCGGACGGGAGCGGCACGAGCGTTCCCCCCTCGAGACGAAAGAGTCGCGTGCCACTGGCCACCCTTACGGATCGCCCGTCGGAACCGGCGCGGATCGCAAGGGCGTCAATGTGTCGAACGCCGGTTCCCGACGGCGTCTGGGCCGCCACCGGCGCGCCACTTCCGTTGCGAACGCGCCACAGGCCCTGTTGCTCGGTCCCCACCCAGAGCCCCTCCTCCTCGTCTTCCCGCATCACCTGCGCCGTGACCGTATCCGGCCAGACCGCCGTCCAGTCTGTTTCGCCCGCCCGCCGGCGGTAGATTGAGCGCTCGGTACGGAGCCAGAGGATACTGTCGCCGGCCACGCGAACGGACAGGACGTCGGACGCAATTCTTCCGTTTTCCCGCCCGACGAGTTGCGTCACGGCCAGGCGCTCGGGATCGATCCGGGCGAGCCCTCCCCGCTCCGTGCGTGCCCAGATCGTCCCCTCCGGCCCCTCGTACACCTTTGCGATTTGACTCGTCGGGAGGGCCGAGTTGCTACCGTTCATCTTCGCAAACTCGACCCCGTCAAACCGGGCAAGTCCGTCGTAGGTGGCCAGCCAGAGATAACCCTGGGGGTCCTGCACAATGTCCCGCACACTATTGACGGGCAGGCCGTCCTCGGCGGTCCAGTGACGCTGAGCGAAAGACGCATCCGGTTGTGCGCCAGCTCCGGACGCCCCCCCAATGATCAGCACGACCACACAAAGCCCCGCGAGTGCCCTCCGGGTCCAATGCGGGGGGACGAATGACATCACGAGGATCGCGTGCAGGAGCGGCAATGCGTACCGCAAGATTCCGGAAGGTGGGGCGTTTCCAGCCGAGGTTCGGTGCGACCGTCGACCGCTGTCACTGGGCTTCTTTTGTTTCGGCGCGCTGGTCCGAGAGCGGCTTTACGGCCTTCACCATGTCCGTGCCCAGCTCTTCCGCACGGACCAGGTCGAAGCCCAGCTTCTCACAGACCCGCTGCATCGCCTGATTCTGCTGAAGAATGTCGGCAGTGATGCGATCAAGGTCCTCATTTTCCCCCACCTGCACGAGGCGGCGCAGGAGCTCGGTGCCGATGCCCTCCTCCTGGTACTCGTCAATCACGAGCATGGCAAACTCGGCCTCGTCCCCACCCGGCAGCTGCGTGAGGCGACCAACACCGATGATCTCTCCCTCCCTCTCCTCATTCGTACGCTCGGCCACCAGCGCCATCTCACGGTCGTAGTCGATGAAGCAGATGCGCGCGAGGCGCTCGTGGGCCACCCGCTGCTCCAGCTTCATGAGGTTGGCGTAGCGCAGGTAGACGC
>CAZSBW010000289.1:0-4504 GCA_964604815.1 uncultured Salinivenus sp.
AGTCCGCCAGCCGCCGAGGGAAGCCCCGACGGTCCGCGGGGCTCCCCTCGCGGAGAGGGGGCCAGGGCAACCCGGCCGTCGGGCATGCCCTGCGGCACATGGTCGGGTGCTTTGGCGACATGGATCTCCAACGTGGACCTGACGGCAGCGTGGACCTGACGGTCGAGCCTCATCGCCGAGTCGACAGATTTGATCCGGCGGCCCCCTCTGCCTCTGCGACGTGCTCGGGCGACAGGTACGGACGATCGTCAGCGGGGAGCAGGAGGGCCGCCACGAGCAGTGGCTCAACGCCTCCGCCTCCCAAGCGGCGACTACGTCCTGCGGCTGGAGGCCGGAGGGAGGTTCACACCCGGAAGCTGAAGATCGTTCGACATCGCTGATCCTCTTACCGAGCTGTGCAAAAGTCCATAAAGAGAATGCTGCTTCATGTGGGACTGGGCGTCTGCACGTGAAGAGGAAAAACGCCCAAACGCCCATACTCCCACACTCAATTCCCGTGCATTAGAGCAGCCCCGAGTCCAGTAGGCAGAAATCTTTGCAAACTTCTTCACGCATCGGTATTACGGGGCGCAAGATGTGACGCGAGCTGCGCGCTCTCGGGAATTCTCGATCTTCTCTCTTTCCGATTGGTTTTTCTCTTTATTCGTTTCACGCGCCATGCTGTTTGCTTTTCGACGCACTTCGGTAACCGCTCGCCCGTTCGCATCTCTGTTGGATGTGGTCGCGTGGATGCGCGCGATGGTCGGCCTTTTTTTAGGGACCGCTCTCCTTGTGGGAGCGACGCCTACTCGCGCCCAGCAGCCCGACGAGGCCCAGACGGTGCTCGACCGTCTTCATCACGAGACGACCTCGGCCGACCTACCGCCCGAGGTACGGAGGTCGCTCCTGCAGCGGGCCGAACCGCGGGCGAAGAAGACGTCATTCCAGATAAATCTTTCGGACCTGGAGATCCGGGATCCAGTGGCGGCGTTCAATGAGCAGGATTGGCCGCGGGAAGACTTGAACTTTCCGCCGACGGCGCTGGCCGAGCCGGCCGGAGACGTGAATGGCGACGGCGTAAATGACTGGATCTATCGGTACCAAAACGTCGCCGATAACCGCTCATCGGACCTTTCGGCCCGAACCGATAAGACCTTGCTCGTCTTTGGCGGAGGGGACGTTTCGGCCCGCTACTTCGACGAGCTCTTCTTTGGGGACTTGCGGCGAGCAGGCTCCTTTCTTGGCGACGACGACTTTGCGGATGCAGTCGAATTTCTGGACGATGGGCTGCTCCGAGTGTATGAGGGATCGGAAGGAGGGTATGAGGAGACGGGCGTCGTGTCCCTCCCGGCAGGAAGGGGGACCCTCCGTCCTCCCGTCGACCTCGATGGGGATGGATTCGATGATCTCGTCATCACGGACTTTAACAGCTTCACCCCTGAGTTTACGGTTGTCTTTGGGGCGGCGTCACTGGAAGACGTGGAGGTGAAAACATGCGCCCCTTCGTTCGAAGGAGATAATCGGTTTCAGTACACCACCGGGAACGTGGAGGGGGGAGAACAAGGGCAGATTATCCGGTTGAATGGAGCCAGCAATAACCCCCCGATCGTCGCAACGACCTTTCAGATCGACACAGACCGGGAAATCGCGGCCGGGCAGTCGTTCATGCCCTTGACGGCCGAGGAGGTATCGTTGCCGACATTTGCAGATCAAGTCAACCTCGCGCTCTTCGACGTGAACGGAAGCGGAACGAAAGAGCTTTTGATGCAGGAAGATCAATTTCGCAGTGGGTTTGATAGCACGTTCGTGTACTCGCTTGAGCAGGAAGCCGACCAGAGGACGCCCGCCGACATTTTTCCGGGAGACGTGACGGGCGTCGGAGATTTAAACGACGACGGGCGGGCCGACTTTGCCTTCCGGGATGAGTCCGGGGCGGCAGGCATCGGTTTTGGGCCGGACTCATTGGGAGGCGGCCTTGAGCCGGACCGGTCCTTTGCCGAGGACGCGGAGGAGGTGGACTTCTCCGATGTTAGTCGGCCCCTTTCTGGCCCCCGCCCGCTGGGCGACGTGACCGGCGACGGGCGCGACGATTTCCTCGTGGAGATCACCCTGTCGGACCAGTTCGGGCCGCGACTTCTGGAGGTAGCGGAGGATGGGTCCCTGACGGAGACCGACGGGATGCTCTTTGAAAACGCTGCGTACTCCGGGGATGAGCTTCTGAACTCCGAAGCGATCGGCGACTGGAACGGGGACGGCACCGACGACGTGGCGCTCGTTTTCGATGAACCGGAGGGCGCTCGCGTTGAGATTTATTTCGACGACCCGTCCGCGTCGTCCCCCGACCTTACGCTCACACACGACACGCCCTTTCGACTTTCCGAGGCGTCGCTTGCAACGGGGGACTTTACGGACAACGGAAGCCCGAACCTCGCCGTAGGATGGGCCTCCAACGCCAATACGGTTGAGATCTTCGAGGCCGGGGAGGGAGAGACCCCCATTCACTCCATTGCCGTCACGGATCTGGGCATTCCGGAGGACGACGACGGGTTCACCGACGAGTCCCCTGCCCAGGCGGTGCTCGGAACCGTCGGCGACGTGAACGCCAACGGGACCGACGACCTTGCCGTGACGGTTCCGGTTGCCAGAACCCCCGAATCGAAAGCGGCCTTTCTGTTCCTGGAGCCTTCTCTCTCGCAGACCCCGGACGTAACGATCGACTACAGCGGAGACGACCAGACGTCCAGGTTCGTGGGGACCCCAATACAGGCCCTCGGGGACATCAACGACGATGGCCTCGATGACTTTGCGGTCGGAGACACGCGCCGAACGGTGGAGCCGGATCAGGGATTTGCTTCGGGAGGACTCTTTGTCCACTTCGGGCAAGACGCCCCTACGCCCTCCTTCGACGCTCCGGACGTAACCATTGAGCCGGAGCCCGGGGAGCAGTTCGAGTTCCTTAGTGCCTTCCCCTTGGGGACGGCGGTCGCCGACGTAACCAACAATGGCCACCCGGACCTCGTCGCGAAGCCGGCTCTCTTCCAGAATGCGCAGTCGGGAGAAGGCACCGATGCGCTCTTCGTCTACGAGGGGGGAAGTGGATTTGACGGCACGGCGGACGCGTCGGTCAAGCTTCCCGGCTTTTTGGATCCGAGTTCGACCGGAGAGTTTGCGACCCAAAATCTCAGCGAGGTGACGGCCCTGCCTCCAGCCCCCAGCGACTCGGTGCCTCGCGTCATGGTCGGAACGGCGTTTGGCGGCGGGGGAGCTTTGATCCACAGGGCAAGCGATGACGGTTCGGACGTCCTAGAACCGACAATCTTCCTGCGCGGGCCGGACCAGAGTAGTGGACTGGGCATCAGCCAAAACTTTCTTGCGGGGCCAAAGGTGAGCACGGGCGTTGGCGATTACGACGGGGACGGGGATCCCAGTCTCATCTTGCCCCAAGTGCGCTCACTGAGTTTCCGAACCACGCCGGGGTACGAATACAACCTCGGCGAGGGCAATCCACCGCCCCCGGACGACCCGGTTGCCTCCGACTCGGCCATGGTCGACTCCAGCAACTTCGGGTCGACGGTGGAATTGGAGGAGACCGGCACTGCCGTCAACCTGTCGGACAACTCCAGCGGTTCGGGGGAGATTTCGTCGGACCGGTTTGACAGCCGACCGGAGGGAAGCGGCACGATTGGGAGGGAGAACGTCGCCGAGGTCCGCGTCGAGCTTACTGCGGGCGAGGGCCTTACGGTCGGAGACAGCACGGAGGTGCGCTTCGACGTCTCCGGGATCGACGGCGTGAACGATCCGACTCGGGTTACGATCGTGACCCGCGAGATCCCAGGCGTGGGGGGCTTTACGGAGCTGGAGACGACCTTCGACGAGGACGAAAATGAGCTCGTCGCGATGGTCGACGGATTCAGCGAGTTTGCGTTTGCGAGCAATACCGAGCCGCTGCCGGTGGAGATGGCCGGGTTTGAGGGGACTGTGACCGAGGGGGGCGTGCGCCTGACCTGGCAGACCGCCTCGGAGACAAACAACGCCGGCTTCGAGGTCCAGCGCCGGGCCGGTGGCGAGCCGGACGCGGTCTGGCAGGAGATCGGCTTCGTGGAGTCGAAGGCCGCCGGCGGCACGACCAACGAGCCGCTTCGCTACCGCTTCGAAGACGAGGACCTATCGTTTGCGGCCGACCGATTGACCTATCGCCTTCGCCAGGTGGACACCGACGGGACGGAGAGCGTCACCGACCCAATCGAGATCGAACGCACCGTCGACCGGCTGAAGTTGCGGAAGACGTTCCCGAACCCGGCCCGTGGACAGGCCACTGTCCAGTTCGCGGTGCCCGAGCGGCAGGAGGTGCGCCTGGAGCTGTACGACGTACTCGGGCGCCGGGTGCGCACGGTCGCCATCGGCAAACGGGAAGGCCGCCACGAGCAGCGGCTCGACACCTCCCGCCTCTCCAGCGGCGTCTACGTCCTGCGGCTGCGGGCCGGGGGTGAGACGCGGACGCAGAAGCTGACCGTCGTGCAGTAGC
>CAZSBW010000290.1:0-4489 GCA_964604815.1 uncultured Salinivenus sp.
TCCTCGGCTCGGACTTCTCGATGGAGATCGTGCTCCACAAGGGCGCCGGGGCCTACATCTGCGGGGAGGAAACGAGCCTCATGGAGAGCGTGGAAGGCAAGCGAGGCTATCCGCGATACAAGCCCCCCTTCCCCGCACAGAAGGGCATCTTCGGGTGCCCCACGACGATCAACAACGTCGAAACGCTGGCCTGCCTCCCGCTCATCATGGAGAAGGGCGCGGACTGGTTCGCCGGCGTGGGCGCGGAGGATCACCCCGGCCCCGTCCTGTACGGCATCTCGGGGCACGTCAACCGGCCCGGCGTCTACGAGTACCCAACCGGCATGCTCATTACCGACCTCATTGAAAAGGTCGCGGGGGGCGTCCGCGACGGAAAAGACATAAAGGCGTTCATTCCGGGCGGAGCCTCCACTCCTCCGATTCCGGGCGACTGGATCGAGGGCGTCACCATGAACTCGAACAGCCTGAACGAGGCCGGAACCATGTTCGGAACGGGAGGCATTCTCGTGCTCGACGAGGACACGGACATGGTGTCCTGGCTGCGGCGCGTCACCCACTTCTTCCAGGACGAAAGCTGCGGTCAGTGCACGCCCTGCCGCGAGGGCACCGGCTGGCTCGAAAACCTCGTGACCCGCATCGATCAGGGCGAGGGCAACATGCGCGACCTCGACCTCCTGCTCGACCTCTGCGACCAGATGGAGGGCCGCACGATTTGTGCCTTCGCCGACGCCGCTTCCTGGCCCGTCCGCTACACGGTGCAGCGCTTCCGAGAAGACTTCGAGGCGAAGTGCACACCGTCGGTCCACCCGGTGAGCGCCGAAGTGTCGGCCGGCCCCGACTCGGCGGTGGCGGCGACGGAATAGCAATCTGTGATCGAGTTGAATGAGAATAAGCCGCTCCTCCACCGATGTCGACCGAGCCCCTCACGCGCGACGCCATCGTGGATGCACTCGATGACCTGGGCGAGCGGGATCAGATGTCGAGTGCCTGGGTGGAAGAGGACGACGCCCCCTACCCTCCGAAGGCCGTCCACGAGCGGTCCAAGCGGCTTCTGGAGCGACTGCACTGGCGACGGGGCGCGTTCATCGTCCTCATGCTTCTGGTTGGGCTCACCGGCGGCCTCGGTATCGCAGGATGGACAATTCCAGGGGGGCTAACCGCATTTTTGTTTGGATTCGGAAGCACCTTCGTCGTCGCGTCGCTCTTCACGGATCCGTGGGCCGAAGATCAGGTGCGAGCACTTCAGCTCTACGACCTCTTGAAGCAGATTGACGGAGAGACAGAGGGCATCTCATCGACCGCAGAGCCCGCATGATGCAGTTTCTGAAGGAATCGCTTCTTCCTCTTCTCCTGTTGAGCGTGATTCTGGGCGGATGCGGTGACGACTCCCCCGCGGATCCGGCGGCGGCTCAGCAAATCTACGGCTCTCCCGTGGACCCGACCGATGCGATTCCGGCCCCAGCCCTCGCCGCTGAGGCACGCCGCTACGTAGGCGACCGGGTCACCGTGGACGGCCGCATCGCAAGCGTAACCCGGGACGGTTGTACCCTGCACCTAGCGACCGACGGCGGCCCGCCGCTGCGTGTGGACGCGCCCCGAACCGAGGAGGCCTCGTGCGCGTGGCGCGTGCCGGGTGGGACCAAGGGGTTCACCGTCACCAGTGGCACGTTGCGCACAGACCGCGACACGCTTCGCCTCCTCGCGAATGGGGTGCAGATCACGCCCCTCCATTCAGCCGAGTAATGCCGTCCCCGTCCCCGGCCCAATCCGCTCAGGGAGAATGTCGTCCCCCAATCGTTTCCCCTTTCTGCTGGACGTTCGCATCGCCGAAACCCAGACACGGACCGACATGCTACCAACTCTTCAGAAGCTGCTTGGCGGGAAAGAGGAGATATATTTCTGCGCATTTACACCTCAGTACCATGTGTTCTTGACCCCCCGCTTCTGCATTTATAGATTGGGAACGGTCCGACGTTGAGGGGGCTCTCGTCCCCTTGCAGGACCGACCACTTTTCGCCAGTTCTGTGTTCTGCCCCTCTCCATTTCCGTGCCCGCCAATCGGCTCTACAAGCTTCACAAGGACGGAGAGCCGGTCGAGGAGTTCGGGCCCTACGAGGAGGAGGACTCTCTCATCGATGCGCTCGTCGAGATCAACCGCGCCAACGACCTGGAGTGGGGCGAACTCGTCGTGCACGTCTATGAAACCGACGCCACGCCTCTCGGCATCGGCCGTAAGTACCTCGGGTCAATCGACGGGGGCGCGGTTCTCATGATGGGTGAGGTGGACGAGGATCGCATCCGTCGCTCCCGATAGAACCGAGCAAGTTCTTCCCCCGATATCACCTCCCCGGATTCGGTCGCTGGAACTGTCGGCCCAGTGCACAGTCAATCGGTCTCTTTGGGATCGAACGCTCTTCGCCTCCGGCGGAACGAAAAGCTGTCAGCGAATCTGTCCCCATGCGATCGGCGTTGCCGCATTCAGAGAGATTCACTCCAAAAGCACTCGGTCATGGCCATCCAGAGGGCCTCGCCCCCTGCACTCCGCCTGGAATGGCTTCTTCCCAACGGAATTGCCTGCGACTAGAGGGAGACACGCGGGGCGGATTGAGGTCCTTCTGATCGTCTGTCACGCCTGCTTTTCTCACGCCCCGCTCCACCCGCCTGTCGCGCCCAATGTCCGACTCCCCGTCGCTTCTCTTTATCAATCAGCACTACTATCCGGACTTCGCCTCCACCGCCCAGCACCTGACGGATCTGGCCGAGCACCTGGTGGACGAAGAGTTCGAGGTCCACGTGATGTGTAGCGCTGGGCACTACCTGTCCGGCTCCATGGACGTGCCGATGGAGGAAACGCACAACGGGGTGCACATCCACCGGGTGCGAGCCACGGCCTTCGGGCGCGACACCCTGCTGGGCCGCCTCACCGACTACGCCAGTTTCTTCCTCCAGGTGCTGTGGCGTGTCCTCACCGGCCCGCGCTACGACTACGTCGTGACCCTGACTACCCCTCCCCTGGTTGCACTCGCCGCAACGATCGCTCGGCTCCTCCGAGGACAGTCATACGGCATCTGGTCGATGGACCTACATCCGGACGCCGAGGTAGCCGTCGGCATGCTCGGCTCCGATAGCGGACTGACCCGACTCCTGCACGCCCTCAACAATTGGACGTACCGCCGGGCGGACTTTGTGGTGGACCTGGGACCGTACATGAAGCGGCGGCTGCGAAACAAGGGCGTTCCCAGCGAGCGACTTCACACCATCCCCGTATGGAATAAGAAGGACGAGGTCTATCCCGTTTCCGACGACGACAATCCGCTGGTCGAGGAGCTGGACCTCGACGACAAGTTTGTCCTCATGTACTCCGGCAATGCGGGCCTGGGCCACCGCTTCGACGAGGTGCTTGCGGCCATGAAGCACTTCGACGGACATCCGGACATCTACTTCCTATTCGTGGGCAGCGGCCCTCGCAAAGAGGAAATCATCGAGTTTGCGGAGACCCACGATTTGTCGAACTTCCAGTATCTACCGTACTTCCCACGGGATCAGATCAAGTACTCGCTCTGCCTGGCGGACGTGCATCTGCTCACGCTCCACAACCCGATGGCCGGCATTGCCGTACCGGGCAAGCTCTACGGCATTCTCGCTGCAGGGAAACCGGTTCTCATGCTTGGCCCCACGGCGTCCGATTCGGGCGAAACCATTCTCAAACATGACGTGGGCGTGGTCGTCGATCCCCACGAAGACGAAAATGCGACCGATCGCTTCATCGAAGCCGTCGAGACAATGTACACCAACGCCGACCAGCGATCCGAGATGGGCGAACAGGGCCGACAGGTCTTCCTCGACCACTTCGAGCAGGAGGTGTGCTGTAAACAATGGGCCTCCTTGCTCGCACAGAGAACAGGCACGGACCGGTAGCTTCAAGATGCGATTGCTGTGGCTGCGGGGAGGTGGAGATTTTCCGCTTCGTTCACCTATCTTTGCCGTAAGTACTCTCTTCCAAAACCCCGACGGTTCTATGCTCACGTACGCCCCGACGCGTCCCCTTCGCACGACTCTTCCTCTTTGTCTCCTGCTCGTCTGGTTCGTCGCAGCGCCCCTGACGGCCCCAGCCCAGTCGGACGCCGCCTCGGAGACGGCACTGATCATCCACGGAGGCGCCGGGGGCATGAGCCAGGACGACATGAGCATGGAGGCTCAGGAAACCTATCGCTCGGCCCTCCGCGCGGCGTTGAAGGAGGGGAATCAGGTGCTACAGAACGGCGGCAGTGCGCTCGACGCCGTGGAGGCCGCCATTACGACCATGGAGAGCGACACGCTCTTCAATGCGGCCCGCGGCGCGGTGCTCACCAGCGAGAACACGGTGGAACTCGACGCCTCCATCATGGACGGCCAGACGCGCAACGCCGGTGCCCTGACGGGCGTAAAGACGGTGAAGCATCCCATTCGGCTGGCCCGCACCATCATGACGGAGTCGAAGCACGTCTTT